>NZ_JAUORC010000029.1:0-60453 GCF_030547465.1 Shewanella sp. 5_MG-2023 | reverse complement strand
GTTAGATGTTCAGCTCACCTTATTGCGCGACTTATCCTTTCAAGAATCGTTGCTCATCAAATACCGTTTTGTTCTTCAACATGAAATAAACACAGCGACCAAGCTTATGAGCGAGTGCCGATAATGCTTTGGCTTTACTCATTCGTTTTTGTAATTGATTAAGGTAGTTACGGGCTTTGTCATTGCCACGTAGGTAAAGCACCGCTGCTTCAGAGAATGCCCACTTTAAATGAGCATTACCGATTTTATTGCCATTAGTGCCGTAGGTTTTTCCGGCTGATTCAGCTTTGCACTTTACTAAACGAGAGTATGAGGCAAATTTTTGTACCGATTCAAATCGGGCTATATCACCGATTTCATATAGAATTGTCAGCGATAAAACCTTACCAATACCAGGCACGGTTTTAAGCAGTTCTAGATAGACGGGATTATGGTTTTTTGCCTGTTTTTCAATGAACCATTCGACCTGCGCGAGTTCCTTGGCATAGCAATCAAGGAGTGCCATGTCTAAATCGATATTACGTTGCACAATAGGGTCTTGATATTGCTCCCGCAGTTTTTGTCTTGCTGAGATGTTTTTAAGGTTTAGGTCAGTGGCAGGTAAGTTGTATTGGCTGTTGGTGTTAACAACATGACCTTTGAGCATAGCGCCGTGACGGACAATCTTCATACGACGGCGTAACAGATCACGTGCAGCGCGCATTTCACTGGGGTAATCGTAGGCTATGGGGAAGTTACCACCACGAAGCAATGTCGCAATTTTAAAGGAATCGACTTTATCATTTTTAGTTTTGCCGCCATGAATCGCCTTCATATAAAGCGCATGGCCTAACACAAAATCGATACCCAGTTCAGCACACCAGTCTGACACCCAATACCAACAATGCATGCACTCAACCCCGACAATGACATTGCCGATATAGGGTTCAAGTATGAGTAGTAAGTCATCTTTGTCAGCGCCAATCTTTTTATGGACGACAACTTCCCCTTTAGAATCAATGATGCATACATAAAGTAAACGTGCATGTAAATCGATACCACAGTAGTATGGATGTGAGTTATTATAAAATCTCATTGAGCTTTCTCCTGTTGGTTTGGTCACCTTAAGCATACCGCTGATGCGGCTTGCTAGGGAGGGGGCTCAATGAGTATCAAGGCATTAAAGCAGGACAAAAAACAGTTGGTTTTTGCTCGTGCCTCGCTATTTTAACTAACTATTTTTTGCCTCTTAATGGGCGTTACCGCATCGTAGATTTGCATACTTCGCTAATCCAATAATCATTTTCAGAGCTTAAGCTCTAACGCATTTTTGTCCAAAAGTGAGTTTCGGTCTTTATTGTCTTTATTGTTCGCTGTGGCGTCATGCGGTAAAGCAAAAATTTCAATCTTTATTGTGTTTTGCGGCCTTACTGATTACAAGTTAATGCAGTTTTAAGTCGATAAACGTTTCAAACTCTAATTTAAGGCGACATTCCCTTAAGCCAACACGCAGGCTTAATTGCAGATTGCTTGCGCTTCAAATAGTAATCTTGGCTGTGACAAGTTAAAATATCGTTTCATTAAAAACTGGGTATCTCGATGTTTTGGCTTAAAAAAATCTTATCTCAATTGGTTATGCCTATTCCGCTGACATTATTACTGCTGTTATTGGCGATATTTGTGTTCCGCAGCCAATTCCAGCGATTGAAAACCTTAGGGCAAAGCGCTTTAATCGCGGCTTTCGCTATTTTATTGCTACTGAGTAATTCGCAATTTAGTGCAGGGTTAGCAGCCAGTTTAGAGTCCCAATATCCAGTGAATAACTCCCCGTTAACTCTTGTTTATCAATCGGGTACTGTCCCCAATGCGCAGCAAGCCTGTTATGTGATGGTGCTGGGTTCAGGTCACACTGAAAATGCTAATCGAGCTGCGGTGCAGCAGTTATCATCGACAGCATTAGCAAGATTATCAGAAGGCGTAAGGCAGCTAAAACTTGCAGATAATCGTTGCCAGTTGGTGGTCAGTGGTTGGAGTGGCGGCTTAACGCCAACCCCCCATGCTGAAATTATGCAGCAAGCGGCGATTGAGCTGGGCGTGCAAGCAAGCCAAATAGTGACGTTTGCTGATGCGCTAGATACCATTGAAGAAGCAAAATCTATGGCTGAGTTAATTGCCAATAAGCCTTTTATATTGGTTACCTCTGCGACCCATATGCCGCGCTCAATGAAGATTTTTACCACACTTGATTTAAATCCCATCGCCGCGCCGACTAATTTTATCAGCTCACCGGGTTATTGGTGGCGCTTTAGTGCTGAAAATCTGTATATATCCCAGCGTGCAATTCACGAGTATGTGGGCATGTTATGGCTAACCATAAAAGGATTATTAACTGATGTCTGATCCCAGCCAACATGAGCGCTCAGAGCCATTGTTTATCGCGCCGCATAATAAGCGCAACGGCATTAGTTTAACCATTGCTGGTGGCATTGCGGTATTTATCAGCTTGATATTATTTATCAACAACAAAAGCCTATTTGGTGTCGGTATGGTGTTTTTTGCCGTTGGCAGTGTAGGGCTGGTACTAGGTGTTGCCAAAATAAATCAGCCGAAAGCCAGTTTTAAATTATCTGCAGCAGGATTTGATTATTATCATGGCCGCGGCACAGTGCACGTAGCTTGGGATAATGTGCAGCGTATTGACGTGTCACGGGTGACCCAAAATCTTGAGTTAATTGAACTGCCGTATATTGGCATTAAACTCAAACACATCAATCCGATTTTAGATTGTATCTCCCCAAGGTTAGCCACCGGGTTATTGACTGAGCAGCGGCCGTTACTCATGACAGCAGCGACTCAAGATGAAGACTTACAAAGCCTTGAAACCTATGTCGGCGCTGAATTTACCCCATTAGTGGTTAATGGTGAGCGTTATCGTGGCGTATTAGCCATGTTTGGCCATCGCTGCCAAACCTTAGATGCTCAACTCGGGTTTCACCTGTATTTATCTATTGATAGCCTAGATAGAGCGCCAGTGGAGTTTGTCAGCTTACTGCGGCAATGGCAGCAGCAATCTATTAAGCCCTAAAGCGATTATTTGTAGATATTGCTAACTTATAGCCAAAGCGCTAATTAAAAGTGCTTACAAAAAGAGATGTGTTTAATTATTAAATAATAACTTATTGAACGAATGCCAAACGTCGATGTTTGGCATTCGTTTTAAATATTCATGAAGGATAAGCCAAACGCTGAAATTGACTATGCCGATACAGCAGCAGTGAGTTGAGGCTTTTCTTTTTCAGTTTCAACAGTGGAAACCAATTTTTCATTATTTTCTAATGCTTTGCTTTGTTTATCGTAAGCTTTTCGATAACCAAGGAACTGACCGTTATCTAAAATTTCCATACGCTTACTGTACACTTCACCATCAAAAGTTCCGGTATTGGTAATGGTGAGTTTTTCGCAATTAATATTACCTGTCATTAAGCCAGAAACCGTCGCTTCCACACAAACAACACCACCGGTGACAACCCCAGTAGCTTCAACCGTTATGTTACCAGAAGCGCGAATTTCGCCATCAACTTTCCCTGCAATAAGTACGTCGCCGTTAACTTTGATATTACCGCTTAATTCACAATCATTGGCAATAAAACTCAGGTTACTTGTGGGACTTTTTTTACTAAACATATTCGCTCTCTTTATGCATTTTTGACCGCAATGACCAGGATAATTATGCGGTTAAATTTATTTTGTTGTTAGTATTTAACATTTAATATAGCGACAATTAATCGCAAAAAAAACAATTAAATTTTGACTATTAAGACTTTTCTGACTACCAAGACTTATTGACACAGTTTATTGATACAGCTTAGCTAAAACAGCATTAACTCGTAACGTTAAGCTCAATGACACTGATAGAAGCTGATGGGCAGGGGGCAACACAAGCGCCGCAGCCTGTACAAGCCTCAAGATCAATCATAGGTTTGGGGACTTGGCCAATGGCCATCTTAAAGCTTATTGCTGCGGGATCGCAGGCATCTTTACAGCTTTGACACCATACGCCTTGATAGGTTAAACAGCTGTCATTGACGCCGGCTTTTATGTTCCAAGGCGTGAGTTGAGAAAGATCAAAAATGGGCTCTTTGCATACTGTGGCGCATTGCTGACAGAATGTGCACTCGTCGTTTGTGAATGATATTTCAGGAAAACCACCATCACCTTTAATGATTACCTTAGTTTCGCAGGCATCGATGCAAGCATTACAGCGAGTACATTCGTCAGTGAACTCAATATCAGACTTAACCCAAGGCGGTCTTTGGGCATCAATTTTACGTCTGCGAAATAGGTTTCTGCGGCTGTGATTGACTGACTGACTCATACTTCTTCCACTATTTTTGGCTAACAATAACAAGGCTAACATTAATGAGACTAAAGTTAGCCAGTAAATATCTACAGGGCTTAAATAAATAGGCTCAAAAAGCTATGTCAACTAACCCCTTAACTTCGGTAGCCGTCAGGATTTTTAGATTGCCAATGCCAGCTAGATTCAACCATGGTTTCAAGGGACAGCTCAGCGTGCCAATCTAATGCCGTTTTCGCCTGAGACACGTCAGCAAAGTATGCCGCAAGATCGCCCTCTCTACGAGCACTAAAGCAATAGGGTATCGCTTTACCGGTTATTTGCTCAAAGGTATTAATAATTTCGATAACGCTGTACCCACGGCCTGTGCCTAAATTGTAGGTGGCAATGCCTGAATTACTGTTGAGCTTAGCTAATGCTTTTAGGTGGCCTTGGGCTAAATCAACCACATGGATGTAATCTCGTACACCTGTGCCGTCAGGGGTAAGATAATCATTACCAAACACCTGTAATTCTTTTAGCTTGCCCACAGCCACTTGGCATATATAAGGCATAAGATTATTCGGAATATCGCTAGGATCTTCACCGATCAGTCCGCTTGGGTGAGCACCAACTGGGTTGAAGTAGCGTAAAATAGTGATATCCCATTGATTATCAGCAGTATGTAAGTCAGCCAGTAGTTGTTCCACCATCAGCTTTGACTGACCATAAGGGTTCGTGGCTCCGGTTGAATCGGTTTCTTTAATAGGCAAGCCATCAGGGATGCCGTATACCGTAGCTGAAGAGCTAAAAACTAACTTTTTCACCTGATGTTCCGCCATGACTTGGCACAAAATTATTGTGCCGGTGACATTAGTTTCATAATACTGCAATGGCTTACACACTGAATCAGCCACCGCTTTTAAACCAGCAAAATGAATTACTGATTCAATGACATGATCAGTAAATATTTTATGTAATAGCGCTTTATTTAGCACACTGCCTTGATAAAAAATGCAGCTTTTACCGGTAATTTGTTCAATGCGAGATAAGGCGATGACATTGGCGTTGGATAAATTATCGACAATGATAACCTGTTGATTAGCATTTAACAGTTCAACTACAGTGTGGCTTCCTATATATCCGGCTCCGCCAGTGACTAAAATTGCCATGAAATGTCCTTAACTGTGGATGACATAAAATTGAATGCAAAAATGACAGTCTACTTAAAAGTTTAACTATAGCGCCAAAGTAAAGCGAGTTAATTGCTTGGATTTTATTCTACTTAAGTTATCAAGCTCACTAAAAAAGGTATCAAGCTTTAACCTGTTTAAAGCTTAAAAGTTTTATCCATTGACTTAAGACAGAATCGGGAGATGAGTTGTTGGCCACTTTGTCATTTAAAGGTGGCAGTTTATATGACTAATTTTATTAAGTTAAGTTTAGTAGAAACTGCTAATGTAGCGTTTTGTTTACGAATTGTACTGTCAAATCACTGAAGAATAAAACCCCAAGCAGTTAACAAAATGTGATCCTTAGCACACTATGAAGGGAGTGAAGTTTACGTAAAGTGGCACTTATGAGCAAAGTAACAAATTACACCGCGAAGATCCCTGATAGTCAGGGTTACATCCAATATACCGATGAAGAACATGACATTTGGCATCAGTTATATCAGCGCCAAGTGAACAATATGCCAGGCAGAGCTTGCGAGGCATATATGCATGGCCTTGATGCTTTAGCTATGCCCACGAATCGGGTACCGCAATTAAAAGAAATCGATAAGGTGTTACTTGCATCTACAGGCTGGCAAACTTCAGGAGTGCCGGCACTTATTTCATTCGGTAAATTTTTTGAATTGTTGGCCAATAAGCAGTTTCCTGTGGCGACCTTTATTCGCTCAAAAGAAGAGTTCGACTACCTACAAGAACCTGATATTTTTCATGAAATATTTGGTCATTGCCCGTTATTAACCAATCCGTCATTTGCACATTTTTCGCATATTTATGGCCAATTAGGTTTGGCGGCATCTAAAGAAGAACGGGTGTTTTTAGCGAGATTATATTGGTTTACGGTCGAGTTTGGTTTAATGAAAGCCAAAGATGATCAACTTAATATCTATGGTGGCGGTATATTAAGCTCGCCAGGTGAAACCTTATACGCATTAAGTGATAAACCGGAGCGTAAGCCTTTTGAGCTACTGGATGTGCTGAGAACCCCATATCGAATAGATATTATGCAGCCGATTTATTACGTTATCGACAATATCGACTTTTTAGATGAAATCACTCGAATGGATATTATGGCTGAAGTCGCTAAAGCACGGCAGCTAGGTTTGTTTGCGGCTAAATTTGCCCCAAAACCCAACCCAATAGCCGTTTAGGGACTCGTTAAAACTAGTCATTCATTTATACATTAATAATATAAACACCAGATTAAACTAGTGTGATAATACAGGAGCTGTTATGTCAGATTTATCCGAACTAAAATGTGAGGCTTGCCAAATAGATGCCCCAAAAGTAACCGAGCAAGAGCTGGTTGAATTTAGTCAAATGGTACCCCAGTGGACCGTTAAAAACCGTGATGGTATTAATCAATTAGAGCGAGTTTTTAAGTTTAAAAACTTCAAACTGGCGATGGAATTCACCAATAAACTCGCTGATGTTGCTGAAGCTGATTTTCACCATCCGGGGATCTTAACTGAATGGGGCAAAGTGACAGTGACTTGGTGGTCACATTCCATTAAAGGTCTTCATAAGAATGATTTCATTATGGCGGCGAAAACCGACCAGTTAATTAACTAAAATCTTAGTTAATTATATCAGCAGGTTACGTTAACGTAACCTGTTTTAGCACGTCCTCTGTTACAATTATGCTGTAAACAACACTTGCCACGCGCCCGATAACCTTTTAACGTATCGCTCACAAATTAAGAAGGGCACCCTGACATGGTCAGAATCGAGTCCTCGGATATTCCAGAAAACAATATAATAGGGAATAGTTGTTTATGCGTTTGGAAGTCAGTTGTTTAGATCGTATCGGCCTTGCGAAAGATATTCTAGAAGTGCTAGAAAACTATGGCATTAACTTAATTGCAATTGATGCCAGCAATAGAGGCTTTTTGTACCTACAGTTTGCCGAAATTGGCTTTGAAACCTTAAGTGAATTAATGCCTTTAATTCGCAAAGTAGAAAGCGTCCATGATGTTCGTACCGTATCGTTTATGCCCTCCGAGCAAGAACATTACGCGCTCAAAACCTTATTACAAACCCTGCCAGACTCCGTTTTTTCAATTAATGCTAAAGGCCGTATTCGTATTGTTAATGAATCCGCATTATTAACCTTTAATATGCAAGAGCATGAAGTGATTGATGAATCGCTTAATCATTGGGTGCAAGGATTTAACTTTTCTCGCTGGTTAACTGAAGCCCCTGTATTAGCGCAAGCCACTCGGGTGCAAATTGGTAATAATGAATATTTAGCCGAAATGCTGCCTATCTATTTACCTGATGAAAACAATGCCAGTATTTTAGCGGGCGCGGTGGTGTCGCTAAAATCACCAGCCCGTGTCGGTAAGCAATTTAATGCGCTGCAAAATCAAACCACAGGCTTTGATAATGTGTTGGCCGTTAGCGATAAAATGAAAGATGTGCTTAAACAAGCCAAACGTATGGCCCAACTGGATGCACCGTTATTAATAACTGGTGAAACGGGTACTGGTAAAGAGTTGATGGCCAAAGCGAGCCATGATGCCAGTATGCGCCGAGAGCACGCCTTTATTGCTATTAACTGCGCTGCATTACCAGATAGCGTGGCAGAAGAAGAATTGTTTGGCTTTGTGTCAAATGGCCAAGTGGTAAAACGTGGCTTGTTTGAAGAGGCGAAAGGTGGCACTGTTTTCTTAGATGAAATTGCCGAAATGTCAAAAGCTGCTCAAGTAAAACTATTGCGTTTACTACAAGATGGCACTTTTAGACGCATTGGCGGCGATGAAGAAGTGCGCGCTGATGTACGTATAATTTGTTCTACCCAAAAGAACTTGGCAGAACTGTGCCAATCAGGTGAATTCAGAGAAGATCTTTACTATCGCATTCATGTACTTAGTTATCACATGCCGTCGCTCCGTGAACGTAAAGTGGATGTTATTCCGCTCACTGAAATGTTTTTAGAGCATTATAGCCAGCAGTTATCGAGTCCATTACGACGTATTTCAGCATCATGTCGGGACTACTTGTTCACCTATGCCTGGCCAGGTAATGTGCGTCAGCTTAAAAACGCTATTTTTAGAGCTGTATCGATGTGGGATGGCTCGGCAGAACTAACCGTTGAGCAACTTAAGTTACCTTCTTATGCTGAAGGCTTTGGCTACTTTGATGAAGAGTTTGAAGGCAGCTTAGATCAAGCCATGAAAGAATATGAGGCAAGCTTATTAAGGCGCTTATATCCAGCTTATCCAAGTACCCGTCAATTAGCTAAAAAGCTGGGGGTTTCTCATACCGCTATTGCTAACAAGCTGCGCGACTACAAAATATCTAAAAAACGTTAATTAATCGTAGCGGTTATTTTTAGTGTAACGATTTCATGCCATCAAAATGTCAGTAAGCCACTGGCATTTTGAGGTTTACCAGCCTGAGATCCGCATTTTGATACTGGGATCTCATTCTGTATTGAAACCTTTACAATTTAACTCTCAAGCAAACAAAGTGTGATTTATCTCACGCTATATTAATTCGGTTAAGCTTAGGGTATTTGTATCGTTAACAACGCTATTTTAGTTGTTATTACTCAGCATAGGCGCTTTACAGGTAGCATATTTGATTTAATCGAATTGCCAAGCCAGTTAGCACGTCTTGTAATCACATTGTCTTGAGTAGTAGCAACATTATTTGTACCCATCTAGGAGTCAAAATGAAACTTGCAAGTTATAACAACGGTCGCCGTGATGGCCAACTGATGTTGGTCAGTAAAGATTTAACCAAAGCCGTTGCCGTACCTGCTATTGCGCATACTATGCAGCAATTATTAGATGCTTGGGATTTATTAAACCCGCAATTACAAGAATTATATGAAGCATTAAATGCCGGTATGATGGACAACGCCGTTGATTTTGATGAAGCTAAATGTTTATCGCCATTGCCTCGTGCATATCAATGGGCTGATGGCAGTGCATACGTCAACCACGTTGAATTGGTTCGTAAAGCGCGCGGCGCAGAAATGCCAGCAACGTTTTGGACTGATCCATTAGTATATCAAGGTGGCTCAGATTGCTTTATCGCGCCAAAAGCCGATATTGAAATGGCCAGTGAAGAGTACGGTATTGATTTCGAGTCAGAAATCGCAGTGGTCACTGACGACGTTAAAATGGGCGTAGATGCAGATAACGCTGCCCAGCACATCAAATTATTGATGCTAGTGAATGACGTATCGTTACGTAATCTTATACCTGGGGAGTTAGCGAAAGGGTTTGGCTTTTTCCAATCAAAGCCTTCAAGTGCGTTTTCGCCAGTGGCGATTACCCCTGATGAATTAGGTGACAGATGGCAAGATAGCAAAGTGCACTTACCATTGGTAACTCATTTAAATGGTGATTTATTTGGTCGTCCTAATGCGGGCGTAGATATGACGTTTAACTTTAGTCAATTGGTCGCTCATGTTGCTAAGACCCGTCCATTGGCAGCGGGAGCTGTGATTGGTTCTGGTACTATTTCAAATTATGATCGCAGTGCCGGTTCTAGCTGTTTAGCTGAAAAACGCATGCTAGAAATCATTGCAGACGGTAAAGCTTCAACGCCATTTATGCGTTTTGGCGATACAGTAAGAATTGAAATGTTTGATGATCAAGATAACTCAATCTTTGGTTCTATCGATCAAAAAGTGGTTGAATACAAAGCTTAAATAAGTGTTTGCTGTGATAAAAAGCAATAGCGTCTAACGTTATTGCTTTTTTTATATCATCAATGCTAACTCAGTTAATTTGATAAGGATATACAATGAAATTATATGGTTATTGGCGCTCCAGTGCGGCATATCGGGTGCGTATCGCGCTTAATCTTAAGCAGCTGGATGCAGAGCAAATTTCAGTGCATTTAGTCAAAAATGGCGGTGAGCAGCATAGTGATATGTTTGCCCAATTGAACCCACAGCATTTGGTTCCGGCATTGGTTGATGAAGATGACCATGGAGAGTTTAATTTAACCCAGTCATTGGCAATTATTGAGTATTTAGAAGAGCAATATCCGCAATATAGTTTATTGCCACAAGGCGCTAAAAATAGAGCCGTAGTGCGTGCCATGGCGCAATTGATCGCTTGTGAAGTTCACCCACTGGACAACTTACGGGTATTACAGTATCTCGTTAAAGACATGGGCGTATCTGAAGAAGACAAAATGAACTGGTATCATCATTGGATCCATTTAGGTTTTGCGGCGCTAGAAAAGCAATTAGCTGTTCACTCTGGTAAATTTAGTTTTCGCGACAGTCCAAGCTTGGCAGATATTTGTCTTATCCCTCAGGTTTACAATGCCTATCGCTTCAACGTAGATTTATCTGCATACCCTAATATTGTGCGGATTTGGCACACATGTCAGGCTCACCCAGCCTTTGCTGCAGCTGCGCCTGAGCAGCAAGATGATGCCAGTTAACCCAGCATTTTTTAGATAAGCTCGAGTAAAATATGGACTATGAAGCTCAGTTAAAAAATTGGATTGTAGCAGACAAGATGCGCATTAGTGCCTTGCAGCAAGTTGCAGCGCTTTTTACTGAGCTTAATATTACAGATTGGTACATTGCTGCAGGGTTTGTGCGTAATTTAGTGTGGGATAAACAGCATCAAATAGCGCCCAGTGCGTTAACTGATATTGATGTGATTTATTATTGCAGCAAACAAACCTGTGCCTATCGTGATAAGTTAATCGAAAAAGCATTATCTGAGCGGATAAAACTGCCTTGGTCGGTGAAAAACCAAGCCAGAATGCATAAAAGGAATCATCACCCAGCCTATACATCAACCCTTGATGCGATGTGTTATTGGCCTGAGCAACAAACAGCGGTAGCGGTAAAACTGGATAATGATGGCAAGTTAGTGCTAAAGGCATTATTTGGTTATGAAAACCTATTTAGCCTATCGGTGAGCTATAACCCCAATGCCGATAAACATGTGTTTATGGAGCGTGTTGCCAGTAAACCTTGGTTTAAGCAATATCCTAAGCTTTCACTTGAGCTCTAACCCCCCCGTAACCCCTTGTCATTTATCACTAGTCAATTAGCTCTTGAGTTTAAGTTATAGCCTTTAGCTGCACCTTTTATGTCATTTTTATGTCATTTTTTTATGTCAGCTTTAACACTTGTGAATGTTTTGCAGTGGCATTTTCATGGAAAATATCATCAAGATAACCTGCAAGCTCTGTTTCTTTAAGCTCAGGTGGAATGATGACCTCATGGATGCGCGATCTAAGCCCGGTGCCTGAATCACGAAACAGTAGCCATTGGGGCTGATCACTTTGTCTATCTTGGCGCTTAATTGACAAGGACTTACCAAACACATCAAATTTTATAAATTTTTCATTCATCATCTTGTCCTCTTGGCGGTGGTTTAGCTAATCGGCATAGAGTTAAATATTTTGAAATAAAAACTCTATGGTAAAGGTTAGCATCACTTGATTGATGCGCACTTCATCATCTTCTTTAGTCCAAGTATATTCAGGCGTGATGGCAAAAAACAACCAATCTCGGACAAAGTTTTGTCGGTAAGTTAAGCCAATTTTTGCACTATCAATATATTTATAGGGCTGGTCGACGCCGTGTATGTGGGCTTGATAACTAATGGCTTGTTTATCACTGATATATTGATATAACTGCAGACCTGAGCCTAGCTCCCAACCATTATCGTTAGTTTCATATTGGAACGCAGCACTCCAGCGCAATAAAAAATCATCGTTAAAAGAGTGTTCAATATCGAATTCAGTAGACTCACCAGTGAGATTTTTCTCTTGATACAGCTTTTGGGTGATGCGGCTGATGGTATTTTCTGAAATAGGATAGGTATAGCGATAACGAGCTTCTATTTTAGGCTTAAAACTGAGCTTTATATTAAAACTACTTCTATTTCGAGCTAGCCAGTCATAGCGTAAGCTAAATTCCCTGTCGTTGTTATCGTCAGGGCTGCGTATAAATGAAAATGGATCATCTTCTCCAGTTGAATCAAAAATGAGTTTTAGCTTTTTAGTGACTCCAGGTAAATTTACCCGCGCATTGACGTTAGCATGATATTTAAAACCTTCTTTTTCATAATAGGAAAAATCATTATACCAACGGACAATCGTGCCAGCTCTGGCATCATCTTCAATGCGATCATCGACAAAGAAGCTGTCAAACCAAATGGCCGGTTGGCAGAATTTGGTGTTGAGATAATCAAAAGCCTTATCAATTTTCTCATCAGTTTGTGAACGGCTATAACAAGCTGATGGCTCGACTTCATCATCTGACTGGGTTTCATTCAAAGGTGATTTTTTGTCGGTGATGGTCTTTTCAGAGGTAGGCTTATCATCAGAGATGGGCTCATTATCAAAGATAGCTTTAGCGATGTCCTTGGGCTGTGATGCAGCTAAATCAGCTGCAATAAACAGCGTGAGGCTAAACAGTGATGTTATCCATATTTGTGTCATTGAAAGATAATTACAGCCTATAAACAAAGGTAAAGGTATTTTGTTCAAGGGTAGCACCTTTGTAACAACAATTGAGGGGGTTTATCTTTTAATCATTGGCAGCGGCGTTTATTTTATGAGTCTTTTTATAGACAGGCTTTAATAGGCAGAATTTTTATAGGATTGCTTAACAAGCAATACCGCTATTAAATGTTACAAAAAGGTAAATAGTTATTGCTTAGTTAATATCAGGCTCATGCTTTGCTCATGAAAGTACCTGGTTAAAAAACCAACGTTTTCATCAGTTAAACTGGCATTTTAAAAGCTTCTTAGTAGACAAAGTTCAAGCTAAATGTGATCTAAGTCAATAAAGCGTTATACCTAGTTTGATGTAAATAGCTTTGTTGATCTGGATCAAGATTGTTAAGGGTTTTATCTGGCAGTGTAGCGGCAATTGTTAAAGGTGTTTATCGAAAGCGCTAATTATGTTGTACACATGGAGTTGTCATAATGAATAAAAAAATAGCCCTTAGCCTAGTTGCTGCCAGTTTATTATCTGCAGGTGTTTCTTCAGCTGCGGTTGCTCATCAAGCTGGTGATTTTATCTTTCGTGTTGGTGCGGTAGCGGTTGTGCCAAATGAGTCTAGTCCAGTTGTTGCTAATGTTGCAGAGTTTACAGTCGATGATAATACCCAAGTCGGCTTAAACTTTGGTTACATGCTAACTGATAATTGGGGTTTAGAATTATTGGCAGCAACTCCTTTTAGTCATGATGTTTCTCTTGGTGAGTTAGGTAAAATTGCTGAAACTAAGCATTTACCACCAACCTTAGTGGCGCAGTATTACTTTGGTAATGGCCAATCTAAATTACGTCCTTACATTGGTGTTGGTGTTAACTTTACTAACTTTTTTGATAACGAGTTTACCAATGACTTAGACGGCGCATTAACTGATTTAAGCATGAGTAACTCTTGGGGCTTAGCGGCACAAGTTGGGCTTGATTATCAATTTAATGATAACTGGTTAGTAAATGCATCGGTTTGGTACGCTGATATCTCAACGGATGTTAAATTCAATTTAGGTGAAGATGCTATTTCAGTTGAAACTGATATTGACCCATGGGTATACATGGTCAGCATTGGTTACACCTTCTAATATTTGAAAAATATTTAGAGCAAAAAAACAGGAGCTAGGCTCCTGTTTTTTTATGTGAGCTAATAACGGAATAAGCTACTTTTTCTTTTTAACCTTCCAATGGCGAGTATTATAAATAAACTCAGGTAAAAGTAAGGTTAACCAAGCCACTAAGCGCCAGCGTTTAGTGACATAGACTTTGCGCTTGCCTTTTTGCATCGCGCTGACAATTTGTTTAGCCACTTTTGGCAATGGCGGCAACCACAGTTTACTTTTCTGCATTGCAGCTTTATCCAATAGGCCTAGCTGAATATCGGTAATAGTGATTGGTAACTTTAATCGCTGCGCATGCATGCTTAAGCCTTCAAGGTAATTTTCTGCAAAGGCTTTTGATGCATGATAGGCCACACTTGGGCCGCCACGTAAACCGGCAATAGAGTTGATTGCAGCAATTTGACCATAGCCTTGCTCGCGCATTAATCGAAAGGTGGTATTACAAATTGCGGCAAAACCACGCACATTGACGTCAATGATATCTTGTTCGATTTCCCAAGGCAGTGCTTCACTGTAGCCATTAAGTCCAGTATTCACTAACACTAAATGCGCGCCTTCAAGGCTTAACCATACTTTTTCAAGCTGGCTGATAATGGCTGTTGGATTTTCAATATCTAACGGTAGCACATCAACTTTTGTCGGTAAGCTTGCGGCAAACTCGGCCATGGCATCGGGATCTTGTACAAATAGCACTAGAGAAACTTTCTGCTCGGCTAATTGACGGGCGATTTCTTTACTAAGGTGTGAGCTAGCGCCCACTATTATTGCGTTTGCTGTAGTCATGTGCTTTTAGACGACGAAATGATGGCCTATGATAAAAACAACTGCGAGGGATAACAAGCAAGAATATTATTCAATATGAGACGTATAGACTTCTAGAAGTCTTAATGTATTATAAGGACAGGATATATGAACATCATCAAAGCATTTATCAGCAAAGCATGTATTTCTTTAATGCTGCTAGGCGGATTATTCGGCTGCAGCTCTGTAGATCATTTAGTGTCTATAAGTGGTGATGTGAGTTATCGCGAGCGCATGGCATTGCCAGACAACGCAATACTCACCGTGCAAGTGAAGGATGTGTCTTTGCAAGATACCAAAGCGATTGTTATCGCTGAAAAAGTGTACCAACAAGTGAACGCGCCGCAAGCATTTGAGTTTCAAATAGCTGCAGACCAATTTATTGCTGGTCATAGTTACTCAATTGGGGCGCGAATAGAAGTAAATGGCAAGCTGTGGTTTATCAATACGCAAGCGTATAGCATTGATGTCAATGAGACACAGCCCATAAATGTGATTGTTAATAAAGTCGGTGGCTAGTCGTTTCATGGCTATGCACTGGGTTATTTTGTATTAAAAAGGTGCTCCTATGCCGGTTAGAATTCCAGATGATTTACCTGCAGCTGAAATCTTAGAGTCTGAAAATATCTTTGTAATGTCGGAAACTCGCGCTGCAAATCAAGATATTCGACCTATGCGGGTATTAATTCTAAATTTAATGCCCAATAAAATTGAAACCGAAACCCAGCTATTGCGCTTATTAGGTAATACCCCGCTGCAAGTGGATGTTGACCTATTGCGTATTCATGACAAAGCATCTAAGCATACTTCTGTCGATCATATGAATGCTTTTTATCGGGATTTTGAAGCGGTTAAAACGAACAATTATGATGGGTTAATTATTACCGGTGCGCCACTTGGGCAGCTGGATTTTGAAGATGTGGTGTATTGGGATCACATTAAAGAAATTATTGATTGGTCTCAAGAACATGTTACTTCAGTATTGTTTCTATGCTGGGCGGCGCATGCAGGTTTGTTTCATTTATATGGTATTAATCGCAGTTTACTTGAGCAAAAGCGTTCGGGGGTGTTTAACCATAGTCGTACCAACGAGCCGCATCCATTACTACGCGGTTTTGATGATGAGTTTTTTGCGCCGCATTCACGTTATGCTGAAGTGAATATTAACGATTTACACCAACATTCTGATGTTGAAGTGCTAGCTGAATCTGCTGAAGCTGGGGCCTATATTGTGCTTAGCCGCAATAATCGTAACCTGTTTGTGATGGGGCATCCTGAGTATCAAAAACCTACTTTAAATGATGAATATCAGCGAGATGTTGGCTTAGGTATCAACCCTAATATACCGAGCAACTACTATCGTGATAATGATCCAAGCCAAGAGCCCATTGCTCGCTGGCACAGTCATGGCAGTTTGTTAGTGAGCAACTGGCTTAACTACTATGTTTACCAGCTTACGCCTTATGATTTATCAGATATGAGCGCAAGAACGCCGTGGGAATTGAAAAGCTAATCACAGATTGATTAAGGTGTTTAAACAAAATATGGCGTAAATTCGGCCAAACATCATGCTACAAGTATTAATAAAAAGGGCGATATCGTTTTCGATATCGCCCTTTTTTATGGCAAATCTCCTCAAAAACACCTTGATAATTTAACGCTGGCTATGACTTTTTTAGTGGGATTTATTACATTTTAGCTATTTTAAATCAGGGCTTTACGCTTGATGTAAATCTTCAGTGACACTCATAAAATATTCACTATTGATAATCACATTCAAACCACTTGCTTTACGTTAGCGTAAACGTCAGAGTGTAACTATTATTTTATAGTTGAACTAGATCACATTTTTGCTGATTTTGTCCGCTTACTTACCAGCAGTTTAGACCGGAGAAGTTATGAGTACAGACCAATCACCCCAAGATATTGTCATTGTTGCAGCTAAACGCACCGCAATGGGGGGCTTTCAAGGCGCACTATCAGCCGTACCAGCGCCAACCTTAGCGGCCAATGCAATTAAAGGCTTAGTCAATCAAACTCAAATCAATACTGATTTAATTGATGAAGTGTTTATGGGTTGTGTATTACCGGCAGGCTTAGGTCAAGCGCCAGCAAGACAAGCGACATTGGGCGCTGACCTACCTTTGAGTGTTGGCGCAACAACCGTGAATAAGGTTTGTGGTTCAGGCATGAAAACCGTGATGTTAGCTCATGATGCAATTAAGTCTGGCAGCAGCGAAGTGGTTATTGCTGGTGGTATGGAAAGTATGAGTCAAGCGCCATATTTACTTGATAAAGCGCGCGGCGGTATGCGTATGGGGCATGGCAAAGTGTTAGACCATATGTTTCTTGATGGATTAGAAGATGCCTACACTGGCGGCGCTATGGGCACATTCGCGCAAAAAACTGCAGATGATTTCGGCCTCACCCGAGAGCAAATGGATAACTTTGCCTTAAGCTCACTTGAAAAAGCCAATAAAGCGATTGATTCAGGTGCGTTTAAAGCTGAAATTGTGCCAATTACCATTGCAAATCGCCGTGGAGATGTGACCGTTGATACCGATGAGCAACCTGGCAATGCCCGCCCTGAAAAAATCCCGACATTGCGCCCCGCATTTACTAAAGACGGCACCATTACCGCCGCCAACTCAAGCTCGATTTCTGATGGCGCCGCAGCAGTAATGCTAATGACCCGAGAAAAGGCAGCGTCATTAGGTTTGGAAGTGATGGCCACGATTAAAGGCCATAGCACTCACTCACAAGAGCCATCAATGTTTACCACAGCGCCAGTGGGCGCGATGAACAAATTATTCGACAAGGTTAACTGGGCAAAAACAGATGTTGATTTATTTGAAATCAACGAAGCCTTTGCCATGGTGACCATGTTAGCAATCCAAGAGCTACAACTTGATGCCAATAAAGTGAACATCTATGGCGGAGCGTGTGCATTAGGTCATCCAATTGGTTGTTCTGGCGCCCGTGTATTAGTGACCCTCATCCATGCGCTACAAGCTAAAGGTTTGGCTAAAGGCACCGCTAAAGGTGTGGCGTCATTATGTATTGGCGGCGGCGAAGCAACTGCTATGGCGATTGAAGTTTAACCTCGTTGTAATTGATTAAGATTTAACAAGACTCGTTGTTAATTGCGTCACTTTTGATGTTGGCGTTATTAACAACAAATAAGCACCAGTAAAGGCTATGGCAAATAATCATCATAGAGTGATGCTAACAATAACAGCTTGGTTGGTGCTTATTATTACTCAAGAGCTTTGGGGCTCAACAATAATCTGTAACAGGATTTAGGAAGCAAGATGACCATACAAGTTAAACATTATATTGCCGGTGAATTCACCGAAGGTACAGGTAGTCAAAACATTGATGTTACTAACCCAGCTAACAACAGCGTTATTGCCAATATTAACGCTGCTACGGTTGCAGAAGTTAATCAAGCCATAGACAGTGCAAAACAAGCATTCACTACGTGGAAAGAAGTACCTGTGTCAGAGCGTGCTCGCGTAATGCTCCGTTATCAACACCTTTTAAAAGAGCATCACGATGAAATCGCCACTATTCTGGCCCAAGAAACCGGTAAAACCTTTGAAGATGCAAAAGGTGATGTTTGGCGTGGTATTGAAGTGGCAGAGCATGCTTGTAATATCGCCTCAATGTTAATGGGCGAAACCGTTGAGAATGTGGCGCGTAATATTGATACTTATAGCTACACCCAGCCATTAGGGGTGTGTGCGGGTATTACCCCGTTTAACTTCCCGGCGATGATCCCGTTATGGATGTTCCCGTTAGCGATTGCTTGCGGTAATACCTTTATTTTAAAGCCTTCAGAACAAGATCCAATGACGCCGCAGCGTTTAGTTGAATTGTTTGTTGAAGCGGGCGCGCCCAAAGGCGTGCTGCAGCTTATTCATGGTGATAAAACCGCGGTGGATATTTTGTTGGCAGATCCTGACATTAAAGCGATTTCATTTGTTGGTTCTGTGGCTGTAGGGCAATACATTTACAAAACGGCTACTGATAACTTAAAGCGTGTTCAAGCCTTTGCTGGCGCGAAAAACCACTGCGTGATCATGCCTGATGCTAATAAGCAGCAAGTGATCAATAACATGGTTGGCGCATCAGTTGGCGCTGCTGGTCAACGTTGTATGGCGATTTCAGTGGCAGTATTTGTTGGCGCTGCTAAAGAGTGGATCCCAGAGCTTAAAGAAGCACTAGCAAAAGTACGCCCAGGTTTATGGAATGATGACAATGCCGCCTATGGCCCAGTTATTAGCCCCGCTGCCAAAGAGCGTGTACTTAAGCTTATTGCCCAAGGTAAAGCTGAAGGCGCGGACTGTTTACTCGATGGTAGCGACTTTACGGTTGAGGGCTATGAGTCAGGTAACTGGATTGGTCCAACCATGTTCGACAAAGTCACTACCGATATGAGCATTTATAAAGAAGAGATCTTCGGTCCTGTTTTGTGCTGCATGGAAGCTGACAACCTTGATGACGCCATTGAGTTAGTCAATAACAGTCCATATGGTAACGGCACTTCAATTTTTACCGCATCCGGCGGTGCAGCGCGTAAGTATCAACACCACATCGAAGTGGGCCAAGTGGGCATTAACGTGCCAATTCCTGTGCCATTACCATTCTTCTCATTTACCGGTTGGAAAGGCAGTTTCTATGGCGATCAGCACGCTTACGGTAAACAAGCGGTGCGTTTTTACACTGAAACTAAAACCATCACTTCACGATGGTTTGATGACGAAGTGGTGAGTGGCCCGAATATGAGCATCAATCTTAAGTAAATGTACTGGTCTTCTGATGGGAGAAGACCAGTTAATTATTCAGACAAGCAAACCACAAGACTCACTTAATGATCACTGTGCGTGTAACCAAATAGCGTGTAACTAAAATGCGGTTAGCTATAAGCATTTAGTAAAAATCAGTTTGCAAAAGTCACTCAGTTTTTGCAAACACGCTCACATAAAAGCACAGGATTGTTTAGCCATAAAATGACCTAAAGAGTCATAGTAAAAGGATTAACACCATGGACTTTAATTTAACCGAAGACCAACGCCAATTCGCAGAATTAGCCCGTCAATTTGCCGCAGATGAGCTGGCACCCTTTGCCGCAAAATGGGATGAAGAGCATTACTTTCCAAAGGATGTAATTCACAAGGCTGGCGAGCTAGGTTTTTGCTCTTTGTATTCGCCTGAGTCAGAAGGTGGAATGGGGCTAAGCCGATTAGATTCGTCGATTATTTTTGAAGAGTTATCACAAGGCTGCACAGCAACTACCGCCATGTTGACTATTCATAATATGGCCACATGGATGGTCACCACTTGGGGTAGTGAAACATTGCGCCAGCAGTGGTCTGAAGGTCTAACCACAGGTCGATTACTCGCATCATATTGTCTAACAGAGCCGGGTGCAGGCAGTGACGCTGCATCACTTGCGACTAAAGCGGTTCGTGATGGTGATGATTACATCATTAATGGCTCAAAAGTGTTTATTTCTGGTGCGGGTGAAACTGAGCTATTAGTAGTGATGTGCCGTACAGGCGAAGCGGGCGCAAAAGGTATTTCAGCTATAGCTATTCCAGCAGATACTGCTGGTGTAAGCTATGGTAAAGCCGAAGACAAAATGGGCTGGAATGCCCAGCCAACACGTTCAATAACCTTTGAAAATGTCCGCGTGCCAGTGGCTAATTTACTCGGTGAAGAAGGCCAAGGTTTCACTTTTGCCATGAAGGGCCTCGATGGCGGTCGTATTAATATCGCCACTTGTTCTATCGGTACAGCGCAAGCTGCGCTGAGCCGTGCCACAGAATACATGAATGAACGTAAGCAGTTTGGTAAGCCCATTGCGGCATTTCAAGGATTACAGTTTAAGTTAGCTGATATGGCGACAGAGTTAGTCGCTGCAAGGCAGTTGGTGCGCTTAGCTGCTTTCAAATTAGATTCAAAAGATCCAGAAGCCACAGCTTACTGCGCAATGGCAAAACGATTTGCTACCGACATTGGTTTTCAAGTGTGTGATAACGCCCTGCAACTTCACGGCGGTTATGGCTATATTCGTGAGTACCCATTAGAGCGTCATTTTAGAGATGTGCGGGTACATCAAATTCTTGAAGGCACTAATGAAATCATGCGCTTAATTATTGCTCGTCGTTTGCTAGATGAAAATGCGCACGCTATTTTGTAACAGTTACTAGCCAAGCGCTTTATGTTGGCTAATGAAATTAGCCAACATGGGTATTTACCCTAGTCGCAATGATAGCTTGGATTACCGGAAAATAAGCCTTAATAAGCTGTAAAACAATATACTGAATTGGAATAATAGCTAATGACTCAAGATGTAATATTTCAAACTCTAGGGACCCTGTCTGGTAAATCAATTGGGGTGGTAACCCTTAATATTGAAAAGGCCTTAAATGCCTTGAATTTAGACATGGTCAATGCCATGACCAAGCAGCTGCTTGCTTGGCAGCAAAATGATGATATTGCTTTTGTTGTGCTTGATGGCGCAGGGGATAAAGCCTTTTGCGCTGGCGGTGATGTCAGGGCGATTTACCATGCATCGATTGCTAATCCTAATACCATGACTGCAGAAGCATGCGATTTTTTCACCCAAGAGTATCAATTAGATTATTTACTACATCAGTTTGGTAAACCAGTGCTGGTGTGGGGCGATGGCATTGTTATGGGCGGCGGTTTAGGGCTAATGGCGGGTGGCAGTCACCGAGTGGTGACAGAGCGAAGCCGCATTGCCATGCCTGAAATATCCATAGGTTTGTACCCTGATGTAGGCGGCAGTTATTTCTTAAATCGTATGCCGGGTAAATTAGGCTTATTTTTAGGCTTAACCGCTTATAACATGAACGCCGCCGATGCTTTGCATGTTGGACTGGGCAATCACTTTTTAGCAAGCGATGATAAACAGCCGTTATTTGATGCCCTTGCTGACGTCAGTTGGAGCGATGATGCTGAGTTAAATCATCAGCAGCTAAGTATGGTGTTAAATACCCAGCAACAAAATACCACAGCTAAAATAGGCCAAAGCCCACTTGAGCAATTTCAAACTGAGATTGATCAATTAATGTCGGGTGAAATTGAAGAGGTGCATCATCAACTCACCAGTTTAGACACTGAATTAGATTGGCTTAAACGGGCTCAAAAAACGGCTTTAAAAGGTAGCCCATTAAGTTGGTTTTTAATTTTTGCTCAAGCCAACTTAGGTACGAATAAAACATTAGCAGAGTGCTTTAAGTGGGAGCTAGGTATTAGCGTCAATTGCTGCTCCTATGGCGATTTTTGTGAAGGGGTAAGGGCATTACTCATTGATAAAGATCGCAATCCACAATGGCGATTTAGTCATGCAAGTGAAGTGACCGCAGAAGCAGTGACCCAATTGCTGACATCACCTTGGCAAGCCGATGACCATCCGTTAAAAGGCATCTAAGTAAAAGGCATCTAGCTAAAAGACATCTAAAAGGAACTTATCATGGCAACAGTAGCATTTATTGGTTTAGGTAATATGGGCGGCCCAATGGCAGCCAATTTAATTAAAGCAGGCATGACAGTCACGGTATTTGATTTAGTACCAGCGGCGGTTGAGGCATTAACTAAACAGGGCGCGTTAAGCGCAAAAACCGCTTGCGGCGCAGCGGCAGCAGCAGATTATATCATTACCATGTTGCCTGCAGGTAAGCATGTACACAGTTTATATATTGGCGATGATGACAACAAAGGCTTACTGGATGTGGTCGCTAAAGATGCCATATTAATTGATTGCTCCACCATAGATGCAGGCACGGCGCAAACGGTTGGGGCACAAGCTGCAGCCAAAGGCATTGAGTTTATGGATGCGCCAGTGTCAGGCGGCACAGCGGGCGCAGCCGCTGGCACACTAACATTCATTTGTGGTGGCAGTGATAACGCCTATGATAAAGCGCAAACAGTATTAACGGTTATGGGGGCTAATATTTTTCATGCAGGTGCGGCAGGCGCAGGCCAAATTGCCAAAATCTGTAATAATATGCTGTTATCAGTATTAATGGTCGGCACCAGTGAATCTTTGCAGCTAGGTATTGATAATGGTTTAGACCCTAAAGTGTTATCTGATATCATGAAAGTCAGTAGCGGCGGCAACTGGACCCTCGAAAAATACAACCCGTGCCCTGATGTAATGGTTAATGTGCCTTCTTCAAATGATTATCAGGGCGGCTTTATGGTTGATTTGATGGTGAAAGATTTAGGCTTGTCACAGCAAGCATCGCTGGCATCGAATTCCAGCACTCCTATGGGGGCATTGGCGCGCAGTTTATATGTTAACCATGCCCGTCAAGGCAATGGTCGCCGTGATTTTTCAAGTATTTTTGAACAGTTTGCTAAAGCAGATGAAGATAAATAACAGCTGCTTGAAGGCTGGTTGAGCCATTCAACCGCGCCGGAATGTGAGTATGCAAAACACTAAATAAATAGAGAAAGGATCCAGTTAATGGAAATTAAAGATAAAGTTGTTGTCATTACTGGCGGTGCAGGTGGGTTAGGTCTGGCTATGGCGCAAGAGTTTGCCGCCCAAGGCGCAAGATTAGCACTTATCGATGTTGATCAAGAAAAGCTAGAACGTGCTTGTGCTGATTTAGGTGCAAGTACTGAAGTGCAAGGCTATGCGTTAGATATCACCGATGAAGAAGATGTGGTGGCGGGGTTTAATTTCATCCGTGAAGATTTTGGTCAGGTTAATATTCTTATCAACAACGCTGGGATCTTGCGTGATGGCTTAATGGTTAAGGCAAAAGATGGCAAGGTTACTGACCGTATGTCATATGAGCAATTCCAGTCAGTTATCAATGTCAACTTAACCGGTACTTTCCTGTGTGGCCGTGAAGCTGCGGCTGTGATGATTGAAACCGCGCAGCCTGGGGTGATTATTAATATCTCAAGTGTCGCTAAAGCAGGCAACATGGGTCAGTCTAACTACTCAGCTTCTAAAGCGGGTGTGGCTGCCATGAGCGTAGGTTGGGCGAAAGAACTAGCCCGTTATAATATCCGTAGCGCAGCGGTAGCACCTGGTGTGATTGCCACTGAAATGACCGCAGCAATGAAACCAGAAGCCCTAGAGCGAATGGAGAAAATGGTGCCAGTTGGGCGTTTAGGTCAAGCTGAAGAAATCGCATCAACGGTTAAATTTATCGTTGAGAATGATTACGTTAATGGCCGTGTGTTTGAAATTGATGGCGGTATTCGCCTTTAAGTCGCATTAGCGATAACAATATTAGTCGCAGTAGCGATAATAATATTAGTCGCATTAGCGATAACAATATTAGTCGCATTAGCGATAACAATATTAGTCGCAGTAGCGATAATAATATTGGCTCATTAATAGTATTAATCCCTGCCGGTTTTCTGGTAGGGATTTTTTGTTTTTGAACCGCAAGTATGCGCACACAAGATTATAAGCGTTTATTTATATTGGTTAATTTAGGTGGCGGGTTACAGCTTAGGCGAGCACAAAAGCAAAGAGATAAGTTTTTCTGGGTTTCTAAAAATGTTACCCTGTGGTTATATTTTTTGCCTTAGTTTATTTCAATCGAAATAAAGCTGCATCTCGGCAGTGCTCAATGACAGTAAGGATAGTTGTGAATATTGTACGCTTAGAAAGTTTGATGAAAAAAGTCATGTTAGTGGTGGGCATTATTGGGGTTATCGTCATGTATGGCGGCTTTTTGTATTTCTTTTTTAGTGGCGTACCAACAGCAGCATTACCTTGGTTTTTATTAATTTGCCCATGGGTTTGTATTTACTTTGGCCTAACGAAAACACAGCAAATTGCCAGTCTTAGTTGGCTTAAAAACAAATTTACCTTTACCAATAAATAACTCCTCGCGTTATAACCGCAACAGGCAGATAGCTTATTTTATTGGCGGCAATGGGTATTTAGCCCTAATGGCAGTTTTTCGTTACTGACGTTTGTGGTTATCATTTACCTAGCTGCGAACACCCTGTTATCCGCAAATGAACCACCACTTAAATAGAAATTGTGCTGACATTGCGATAGGATTCAAAGCAATGAATAAGAGAAAGACAGCAAATAAGGTATTTTTTATGTCAAGTTTCCCCATTGGCACCCCAGGCAAACCTTGGAATGCACAAGAAAAGGCCCAGTGGCTTGCCCAAGTAACCATTAAACGTAGCTATCAACAAGAAGTGCTAACAAAATTAGCGCCTTTAGCCTCACGCTTTGAACAAGTGCAATATGGTGCTCTAGCTTATGATGCCGACAAATATCCGCTATTTGCATTTAAATCTAAACATTGGGATAGCAGCAAAAAAACTATCTTAGTAACTGGCGGTGTTCATGGTTATGAAACCAGTGGCGTACATGGCGCGATTCAGTTTTTAGCGACTCAGGCTGAGCATTACAGCCAATACTTTAATATTGCGGTAGCGCCGTGTGTGAGCCCATGGGGTTATGAAACAATTAATCGCTGGAACCCATACGCAGTGGACCCAAACCGTTCTTTTTATGCTGACAGCCCAGCCAATGAATCGGCAGATTTAATGGCATTTGTAGCTAGCCTTGGTGACGTTTATGCCCATATTGATTTGCATGAAACCACAGATACTGACGAGCTAGAATTTCGCCCCGCATTATCAGCTCGTGATGGCAAAGACTATGAAAAAGGCGTTATTCCAGATGGTTTTTATTTGGTTGGTGACTCAGAAAATCCAACTCCTGACTTTCAACAGGCGATTATTGAGTCGGTAGCCAAAGTAACCCATATTGCCCCAGATGATAATGGTCAGTTAATTGGTGTTGATATTGAGCAGTTTGGGGTCATTAACTACCCAACTAAAAAGCTTGGCTTATGTGCGGGGATGACAAACAATCACTATAATACCACCACTGAAGTGTATCCTGATAGCCCATTGGTCAATGACCAAGAATGTAATGATGCCCAAGTGGCAGCAATTACTGGTGGTTTGGATTATATTTTAACCCAGTTAAACTTAATCTAAGTCAGTGATTTATATCTAAGCCTCGAACGAAACTTCGAGGCTTTTTGTTGATTTGGCATTACAGTTAGCGTCATTGCCCTTACTACTCAAGCGAAAAGAAATGATTATTAGCCAAGAAGATATGCGCACAGCATTAAATGAATTAGATTGCCGTACCAATTTCACCATTAGTAATGTTACCGAATACATGCTGCCTAAGCTTAAAGAGCCGGTGTATTTACATATTGACAGCAACACTCCGGTACTCATTATTCGCCCGGCTTTTGAAGTGTTCTCTGGTGAGTTAGCCACATTAGACGGGGTACATGCACAATATGACTATCACCATAATGCGCAGATGACCCGTTTCCCGACTCGTCGCCATAAAAGCTTAAAAGAAAGCCACTATGGTTTAGCTTTTAAGTTTGAAACGGCTGAATCAGTTAAGTTGTTTATTACAAGATTAATCGAAATTGTGAAAGGCTAACGTTAGCTCAGTTTAGATTACATCTTGAGTTAATCATGAGTATAGCTACTGCAACAATCTGACAAATAGGCAAAAATAAATCAATCAATATTCTGGCTGTAAAGCTTGAGTCGAATAATGTATAATCGCGACAATTTTTCGTCCAAAAACTAATGGAATCTCCTACGTGATATACAGCAACAACATCACCATGCAGTTCGGCAGCAAGCCGTTATTTGAAAATATCTCTGTCAAATTCGGTGGCGGTAATCGCTACGGTCTAATTGGTGCAAACGGTTGTGGTAAGTCAACCTTCATGAAGATCCTTACTGGCGATCTTGAGCCAACAAGCGGTAATGTATCAATCGATCCTGGTGAACGTTTTGGTAAATTGAATCAAGATCAATTTGCTTATGAAGAGTTCTCTGTGGTTGATACCGTTATCATGGGCCACAAAGAGTTGTGGGAAGTGAAGCAAGAGCGTGACCGCATTTATTCACTCGCAGAAATGAGTGAAGAAGACGGCATTAAAGTCGCTGAGCTTGAAATGGAATTTGCTGAGATGGACGGTTATACCGCTGAATCTCGTGCTGGTGATTTATTAATGGGCGTAGGTATTGGTGTAGACCAGCACTTTGGCCTAATGAGTGAAATCGCACCAGGTTTTAAACTGCGTGTACTTTTGGCTCAAGCCTTGTTCTCTGATCCAGATATTTTGCTACTTGACGAACCAACCAACAACTTGGACATCGACACCATTCGCTGGTTACAAGAAATGCTTAACCAACGTAACAGTACCATGGTGATTATTTCCCATGACCGTTACTTCTTGAACTCAGTTTGTACCCATATGGCTGACATCGATTACGGTGAACTACGTGTTTACCCAGGTAACTACGATGAATACATGATGGCAGCCCAGCAAGCTCGTGAGCGTTTACAATCTGACAATGCTAAGAAAAAAGCCCAAATTGCTGAGCTACAAGGTTTCGTAGCACGATTCTCTGCTAACGCTTCAAAAGCTAAGCAAGCAACATCTCGTGCTAAGCAAATTGACAAGATTAAGCTTGAGGATATCAAGGCTTCAAGCCGTGTGAATCCGTTCATTCGTTTTGAGCAAGAAAAGAAATTATTCCGTAATGCTTTAGTGGTTGAGCAATTAGCGAAAGGCTTTGATAAGCCATTATTCAGCAAACTTGACCTGATGGTTGAAGTTGGCGAGCGTGTTGCTATCTTAGGTGATAACGGTGTGGGTAAAACCACCTTATTACGTACTTTAGTGCATGACATCCCGCAAGATGCAGGTACGGTTCAATGGTCTGAAAACAGTAACATTGGTTATTACGCGCAGGATCATGAAGCTGATTTTGCTAATGATATGACCTTATTTGACTGGATGAGCCAATGGCGTAAACCTGAAGATGACGACCAATCAGTACGTGGCATCTTAGGCCGCATGTTATTTGGCTCAGACGACATTAAAAAATCAGTTAAAGTGTTATCTGGTGGTGAAAAGGGTCGTATGTACTTTGGTAAGCTCATCATGCAAAAGCCAAATATCTTATTACTTGATGAACCAACTAACCACATGGACATGGAATCAATCGAGTCATTAAACAATGCATTAGAATTGTATGAAGGTACATTAATGTTTGTGTCTCATGACCGTGCATTTGTATCGTCACTAGCAACACGCATCATTGAAATTACTGCTGATGGCATCAATGACTTTAAAGGTACTTATGATGAGTTTCTTGCCAGTAAAGGCGTTGAAGGATAATTAATTAAAGTTTTTTTACATTAAGCCGAAAACCTGTAAAGCGATTTACAGGTTTTTTTTTGCCTAAAAAAGATAATTATAAATTTTAGAATTTTAGAATACATATTTTAGAAAATCCTGTCGCTGTAGTTACATTAATGAATGTAATTTCAATTAGAAACATAACACACTTCTTAAGGGTCACAGCTGTCATGAAATGGATTATCGATCTCAATACTCGACTCAAACTTTCACTATTAATTATTCCTCCACTGTTAATCTGTTTAATTTATGGTGCATGTTTGTGCACAATAAATATGAAATACAAACAGAGCTTAATACGGTACTTTCGTTAAGTGAACTGGCCGTTATCAACAGCGCCCTAGTACATGAATTACAAAAGGAGCGTGGCATGAGTGCAGGTTTTCTGGGCTCTAAAGGTCAATCATTTGCTCAGGATTTACCTCAGCAACGCTCAATGACAGACCAACAAGTGTCTAACTTTTCGAGTATTCCAGCTGCAGATCACTTTCCTGCAAAAATCAGTTCAACATTAAGACAAATAGACTCGCAATTACAACAACTTCAAAGTATCCGCCGCTCAGTAGATAATCTAAGCATCTCAGTGGCTGAAGAAGTGAAATATTATTCAGATTTAAATAAAACCCTATTATCCGTGGTTGATGAAACCGCTATGCAAAGTACCATCAGTGAGTTGTCTTTGAAACTCGCTTCATTCGGGGCGTTTTTACAACTAAAAGAACGTGCGGGTATTGAGCGAGCGGTATTAAGTTCGACCTTTGGACAGCAAGGTTTTAAAGCGGGTGGTTATGCAAAGTTTGTGACCTTAGTGGCTGAGCAAAATACCTATGCTGAACGCTTTAGCACTATGGCGACAGATTTGGCATTAACGCGGTTTGAACAAGATAACCGTTCAAAAGAAGTTAATGCTGTTAATGCCATACGACAAATTGCATTTTCACAAAATGCTAAAGAGATTAAAAATCAACATCCTGAAGTTTGGTTTAAAACATCCACTAACCGAATTAATCTATTGGCTAAATTTGAACAATACCTCGCCACCGAACTCGTAACACTTACCCAGCACAAATTGAGCACGGCTAGTCAACAAATGTGGAGCTCGCTCATTGCATTAACGGTATCGGTATTATTACTAGTTTGGCTAAGTCTATCGGTCTCTAGATATTTAAGTCGCAGTTTAAATCAATTATTTAATAAGGTTAGCCATGCTGGTAATAACTTTGATTTGAGCACGAGAATTGATCACGACTCAACCGATGAGTTTGGTGAGCTAGCGAAAGCCTTCAATGGGATGATGGCAGATTTTGAAACTGTGATTACTCAAGTGAGACACAATGCCAGCCAGCTGGTTAATGTGGTTGAGCAAGTTAATAGCTATGCAAGCAGCATGAGACAAGATATTGAACAAGGCCACTTAGAAGCTGAACAGGTGGCGTCAGCGATGACTGAAATGAGCGCAACCGTTACCCAAATTGCCGCTAATGCTGTACAAGCATCCGATGCATCAAGCTCCGCCAATAAAGAAGCCAATATCGGTAATATTGGCGTATCAAAAACGGCGGTGTCTATTAAGCATCTTGCTGGTGAAATTAATGACGCTTCAACGGCGATAAAGACTTTAGATCAAGATGTGCAATCCATTGCTAGCATTTTAGAAGTGATTAGTGCGATTTCAGAGCAAACTAATTTGCTAGCGTTAAATGCCGCTATTGAAGCGGCAAGGGCGGGTGAGCAAGGCCGAGGTTTTGCGGTGGTAGCCGATGAAGTGAGAACCCTCGCCCAAAGAACACAGTCTTCAACAGACGATATTAAACGCATGACTGAACGTTTAAAATCTGGCGCTCAATTAGCGGTGCAAACCATGGAACGTGGTATGGTTAGTGCTGATGAGAGTGTTATTGAAGTTGAACAAGCGGGTAATGAATTACAGCAAATAGTGGCAGAGATAGATACCATTGACAGTATGAATCAGCAAATTGCATCAGCAACACATGAACAAGCGGCAGTGGCCGAAGAGGTAAATCGCAATGCCATGCAAATTAGTGAAATATACAGTCAAACTCAAAACGTTGCGACTGCTTTAAGTCAGCTCAATGAAACCTTATTAGAAGACGCAGCGGCAATGTCTGAGCAAGTACAAAAGTTTACCTTAAGCTAGAAATACGCAGATATTCCCTCGAGCCGACAATTTTTATTGTCGGCTTTTTTTTATATCCGTAAGATACATTTTTCGGCATAATGTTTATCATTTGTTTGCTAACTGTGTCCTATTTGGTCGCAGGTTAAGCAGGCGCTAATTATAAAATTGTATATTTATAAAATACACAATATTAATAATGACTTACAAGGCTTTGATGATGGATTATGTTTCAGTTAATAAGCATGCTTGGAATGAAAGAGCAAAAGTGCATTTTGATTCATCATTTTATGATGTGGCTGGTTTTTTGAAGGGAAAATCTTCATTAACCGAAATTGAAACAGCTGAACTTACTGATGTTAATGGAAAATCTTTATTACACCTGCAATGCCATTTTGGTCTTGATAGCTTATCTTGGGTTCGTAAAGGTGCAATTGTCACTGCAGTTGATTTATCGGATGTTGCCATTGCTAAAGCTAATGAGCTGGCATTGCAATGTGAGCTAAAAGCCGAGTTTATTTGCGCCGATGTGTATCAATTTGGCGATCAAAGTTTGCCCCAATTTACCGATAAGCAAGTCACTGATTTTGACATTGTATTTACCTCATACGGCACCATTTGTTGGCTGCCTTGTCTTGATCGTTGGGCAAACATCATTGCCAAGAGTTTAAAGCAGGGTGGCTGTTTTTATATGGCTGAGTTTCATCCACTACAGGATGTTTTAGAAGGTTATAGTTATTTTCATAAAACTGAGGCTGATGTGGTCGTTGAGGGTAGTTATACCGAATCACACGGTAATTTCGAGTCTGCATCTTCACCGCAATCAACAGCTTCGACACCACAAACTATGCTGACTTGGCCGCATTCATTAAGTAATGTTATTAATGCGCTAATCAAAGCAGGGATCAGAATTGATAGTCTTAACGAGTATCCATTTAGCCCCTATAACTGCTTTGAAAATTTGATAGAGCAAGCGCCTAATCAGTTTCATTCTATTGTTAAAGGTAACTCAGTGCCTTTAGTGTTTACAGTGAAAGGAACCAAAGTCTAAATGGTTTTTACAAAGGGTAATAAACTTAAGGTCGTGACTGGCTGGAGGGCACTATTTGCCAAAGTGTCGATATTATTATGCGGGCTTATTTTATTAATATATTGGTCGTACTTATATCTCAGTCCCAGTTTGACCATCAGTAATCAATCAGCTCAAGGTGTTGAATCAGCGGTGGTAAAACTTCCCCATAGCCGCTTAGACTTTGGTGACATCGCCGCCATGCATACTAACACCCTGTATTATGATTTAGCGCAGTTAGATGGCGCATATCGTTATCACATAGAGCTTGATAGTGGCGAGATCATCGCAGGTGAGTGCGGTTATATTACTAATTTTGAAATTCATAAAAGAGTGGTAATTACGATTTCAGAGGCTGCGACAATGAGTTGCAGCGTTAATTAATAACCATTTCTAACAATCGCGTCTCAACAAGGTTATTAGGTTTGTTATAGATTTGTTTGTTTTTATATTCAAAAACATTATGACTGTAAACCTGATGGAGAAATTGCGTATTAAGTGCTTATGTTTAAATGAATTTATTTTTATATTGACGGCTTTTAATATAAATTCAGCTTCCGTCTCTACTATGCGCAGCTTGGTATTTTTTGTACAAAATATCAACGCTTTATTGTCAGTACACTATAATAGCTAAAGTTGAATTTATTCAGTTTATAGCCTATTAAAGAATCATGGTTATTCAAGGATATCCCTACATGATGTTAAGAGTTTTATCAGGTATTTTTTTAGGTTTTACTGCTTTTGCCACTCAAGCAAACGTGAATGCGTCCGTTAACGAGTCGGTTACAGAAGCTGCGGATGAAGCTATCGAAGTTCAGCCTAAATATGACCGAGTTTTTCCTATTTGGGCACAAGATGCCATTGATTTAGGCTATGAGTTACCTAAGCCGTATGGCATAGGGGTGACCTATATGAATATGGATCAGCCATTGGTGGTAGAAAATGTCAGTTTCTCGGGATTAGGTCTGCTTGATGAAATTGTCTCAATTAAAGGCAGTGAAGCGATTCAAGAGTCAGAAACAATTACCTTTCGTGCTGATATGTGGGTGCTGCCTTTTTTAAATTTATACGGCATTATTGGTAAAACCTCAGGTAGTAGTATTGCAAATGTCACGGTCAACTTAGATCTTCCTCCTCCATTTAAGCCGGTAGAAACCGCTCCTTTTGACTTTGCCTTAAATTTTGAAGGCTTAACCTATGGCGCCGGTGGCACCATTGTTGGCGGTATTGGTAACTGGTTTGCCTTGCTCGATGTTAATTATACCAATACAGATTTAGATATTTTAGAAGGTGAAATCAGTTCAATTGTTGTTTCACCAAGAGTTGGCTACCGTTTTGATATCCGTGGTCACGATACCCAAATTTGGATTGGCGGAATGTACCAAAATGTTGAGCAAACCTTCAGTGGTTTTTTACAGGATATTGGCGTGCCTATTCCTGGTGCTAAATTCGAAGTTAACCAACATTTAGCCGATAAATGGAATGGTTTAATTGGTGGCCAAATTGAGTTGGGTAAAGGGTTTGATTTACTGCTTGAGGGCGGTATTGGTACTCGTACTAGTTTTATGGCAGGTATTGGATATAGGTTTTAATATTGATGAGACTCATAATCCTTAGTTTTTTTGCGCTATTGCTTAGTGGCTGCAGCATTGTTGCCATGGTTGATGATCACCAACAAAACAATTTGCTCAAAAACGGTTTTGAGCGTCATCAAATGTCATTGACTGAGGGAGGCGAGTTACATTACTGGCAAGGGGGCGATAGCGCTAAACCCACTTTATTATTACTACACGGTTTTGGTGGTAATGGCATGACCAGCTGGTATGAAATGATGCTCGACTTGAGTGAGGATTATCAAGTGATAGTGCCGGATTTACTGTGGTTTGGTGAGTCCTATAGCGCTGCACCTGCCACTATCAGTAGTGAAACCCAAGCTATGCAACAGTTGATAAGCCAATTAGCGTTAAGCAGCGTTAACCTGGTGGGTATTTCTTTTGGTGGTTTTGTCACTTTTGATTTAATGATCCACGAGCCCAAAGTGGATAAGGTGGTGATGCTAGCAAGTCCTGGACTGATATTTTCAGATGAGGATATGCTAGCAATGACTAAGCGTTTTGGTGCCGATGTGCCTGAAGCGGTGTTTGTGCCTAAAAATGGCCCTGAAGTAAGACGTTTACTTGAAAAAACTTTCGTTGATTATCCATGGATGCCAGCGTTCATCGACCAGCAGGTTTATGAATATTACTTTGCCGACTCTCTGCCACAAAAAGAATCTCTTATTACCACCTTGCCGGCTTATCGGGATCAATTAAACCCCGACGAATTTGCCGACTCTTTACCGTCAACCATCTTAATCTGGGGGGAAAAGGATGTGGTGTTCCCATTAGATAACGGTCGTCGTTTTGCTGAGTTTTTAAATGCACCTATCATAGTTATACCTGACGGTGTTCACGGATTGAGTAATGACTTTCCTAAACAAATTAATAAAGAAATCAGGGCTTTTATTCAATGAAAATCATAAAAATTCCCGTAGCGATATCATTTTTAGGCTTAGTTATGACCTTAGGCGCTTGCTCTAGTAATGAGTGGCAAGTGCGCGCATTACCCACAGATATTGCGGTCAGTGCCGCTTTAGATGATATACCTGATAATGCCTTAGTCAGAGATATTACCCTTCCTGAAAATGCAGCACTTTCAATGCCCGCCAGTGTCAGACCTTGTTGTGCTTTTGGTTTTGACCAAAAAGTCGCTATGGGGTTATTACCGATCCCTTTTTATCGTCACGCTAACACAGTAGCGCTTGAGGATATTGGCGCACATGCATTTGATGCCGGTACATTTAGTTATGAAAAAGGCTCACCTGATAGCGGTAAGAGCATGGAAAACAATGGCATGCTTTATACCCGTAAAGGCGGCTTTATTGATTTAGCCCATGTGCGTGATACCGCTGATAATGCTATTGCCCTGTTTTATCTTATTCAGCCTAAACTGGGTCAGGCACAGTCAATTGAATTACCATTAGAAATTGGCCATAGAACCTTTGAACTTGCCGCTTTTGATGTGAGTTATTTATCGGCAGATGACCGTTGGGAGTTAGCGGCGGCCATGGCGGTACGCTTAGCCTTTACTATGGCTGAAGCCCATGAAATATCCCAGTGGCATGGTTATCGCAGTTTTGCCTTATGGACAGAAGCGGTATCGGCTTATTCGTTAGAAGATTTATATTCAAACATGCTGGGAGCCAAAATTGCGTTAGCAATCCTGACCAACAATTTAGCCATGACCAAGCAGCAATATGATTATCATATGACGGGTTGGTTAGCGGCCACATTGGCTTGGTTGGAGCCTTTATCTAAAGAGCAAACCAATGCGCTCTTTAGGGCAATCGATGGTGACTGGTGGGACTCAAACGAGCCACTACCAAATAAATTCGTATTACTTAAACGTCATTACCTACTCGGCGACAAACAATCACCTTATTTGGTCAGTAAAGAGCAAGCTCAGGCGAGTGATCAATGGGACAAGGTAGCAGCAGTTTACGACGCGCCTGCATCACCACAACACTTATCATTAGCCGTTGAGCTTTTTGGGATTAACTTTGATGAAGTGGCTGTGCAGCACATTAGTGTAGATAAAAAGTTTGCAGGTTCATTTAGCCACGTACCAGAAGAATTATGGCTTGATGGCTTTACCCATTTGCAGTTTGTAGAGATTGCTAAATATGATGAACGTGAGGATTATAAGTTGTTAAAGCAGCATTTAGCTGAAAACCCTCATTTGACCCATCAACAAACGCCGCTAGATGACTTGCCAGACACTCGCGAACAAACAGAGCCTCAAAATGCTGCAGACACTGGTGCAGCTATTAATGACGCTGCCACAATTGAACCAGCAATAGGTGCGCTGTTAAATGAAAATAATTAGTCCGTTTGTTACTCGCCTACTGATTGTAAATTGTGCCAGCTTTTTTGCCATCAATGCCGCTATTGCTGCCTCATTAACGGAGGCGAATGCGGCTATTTCTGCCAACGCAGAAATAAATTCACAAGTAAATTCAACAATAAAGCCAGAAACGTCAGCGCCAATAACAACAAGCGAAGGAGAGGCGGTATTGGTTGGCGCTGATCAGCTTGAAACCATAACCGATGAAGCTGAAGATCAAGGCTGGTTTGAAAACCTACTGACTAACCTCGGTGCCGATGGTGAGTTTGATCCAGATAAGGGCATTGATTTTAGCTATTTACCTGGGCCATTTTATAACCCTGAAATGAGTTTAGGTGTTGGGATATCTGTGGTTGGGCTATATCAAGTCGACCCAGAGGATACTGTAAGTGATTTATCTTCTTTGGTTATTAATGGTTTAGCCTCAATCAATGGCGCGCTAGGGGTCGGGATTGAAAATAAAACCTTTTTTAATGGCGATAACCAACGTCTTTATTTAAATGCCAATGTGTATGACATACCGGATGTGTACTACGGCGTAGGTTATGAATTTAACCAGCAAGACTTAAATCGGGTTGAATTTAATAGTCAAACATTTCAAGTTAACCCTATGTTCCTGCAGCGCATATCCGCCCATAGTTTTGTGGGAGCAGGTTTTGATTTTACCTATGCAAAGGCCACGGATGTTGATGTGGTCTCAATTGATGTGGATGTTGACCCTTTACAAGAAGTTTCTCGTAATGTTGGGGTCAATTTATTAATTAACTATGATACCCGCGATCATGTGCTTAACCCGCAGCAGGGGAGCATTAGCCAGTTTGAGATTGGCGTGTATCGCGAAGATTTTGGCGGCAAGCACGACTTTGAAGTCTATAACGCTTTATACAGTGCCTATTATCCAATCCTTGATGATGACACCATAGCATGGCAAGTACGCGGACGCTTCACCCACGGCGATGTACCTTGGGATCAGCTATCTAAAATCGGTGGAGGTAATTCATTACGGGGCTACACCACTGGTCGCTATCGTGACAAACAAATGCTGCTGGCTCAGGTGGAGTATCGACAACATTTAACTGGCAGGCACGGCATGGTTTATTGGGTTGGTGCAGGCAGTATTGCAGACAAAGTGGGCGAACTGTCCTTTGATGAGTTACTGCCTAATATTGGTATCGGTTATCGTTTAGAGGTTAAGCCTAAAGTCAATTTGCGCCTAGATTTAGCGTTTGGTGATGGTGACAGCGGCTTTTACTTTAACGTCAATGAAGCCTTCTAGCGGCCCTTAGCAGTGCTAACTCTGTTTGCACTGCTTTAATAACGCTTCAAAAAAGTCGCTGCCTTTTCTTTCTGCAAAAGCAATATTACGCTCTGGTATGGTTTCAGGTTCGTTATATTCGGCTAAGGCGGCTTCCATACTGGCTTCGCGAATAATATGGATGGTTGGATAAGGCGCACGATTGGTATAGTTTGCTGCGCTGTCTTGGGGCTCTCCCTCAAAACAATAGTCAGGGTGAAAACTTGCTAACTGATATACCCCTTCATAGTCATGCTCAAGTAACTTGTCATTGGCCAAGTCAACAATATCAAGATAGCTGTAAAACCCTTCAAAGCCACGAGGCAAGATAAACAGTGTGGTTTCTGCTTGTGGATTTTCATCCAAATACTGACATTCAGTTAAAAAATCCTTCATTACCTGCTTTACTTTGGTTTGTTCACAAGTGAAATAGCGAATGCTATTGCGTTCGATTTCACGGCGGGCAAAAGGACAAATATTGTATTTCATAATCACTTTAGAAACCCAGTTGGCAGTTTCTAATTCGACTTGGCTAATTTCAGACATATAAACCTATTGTTACTACTTGGGTTAACTATTGGGTAGGATCATCGGAATGATCGACAGCACTAATAACACTGCCATCGAAACATTGAAAATGCGTTGCTGTCGTTGATTTTTTAATAACTTTTTCAGCCCAACCCCAAAACTTAGCCACACAGAGCCACAGGGCAGTGCGATACATAAAAAGACCATGGCAATAGTGAGCACTTGAGGTGTTAACGGTTGCTCAATGTTCGTGAAAGTCGCAATGGTACCAATTGCAATTATCCAGCCTTTAGGATTGACCCATTGAAAGGCTGCAGCTTGTATAAAGCTAAAGGGTTTACTGGTTTGTTTACCTTCTAAATTACTGTTGTTGTTAGCAATTAGCCAAGAAAGGTAAAGTAAGTAAGTGATCCCAACGACTTTTATAATTTGGTGCATGATGGGGTAGGTTTGAAATAAGCTACTTAACCCCAGACCAATGGCCAGTATCATGGTCGGAAAGCCCAAAGAAATACCCATCAAGTGGGGAATACTACGTTTAACACCAAAGTTCACTCCTGAGGTCATCAACATAATATTGTTTGGCCCAGGGGTTATACCGGCTGAAAAGGCGAATAATGCAATAGTAAAAATTAATTCCATATAAGGTTTTGTTTTGGGGGTTAGGATAAAAGATTTTTGAACTGCATATTAGCCTTAATTTAAACAGTAACCTAGTGAAAATTAATCCCTGAATGATGCGAATGACAATGCCAGCATTTTTTGTGAGTTACATTGGTTTGCTAAATGATGGGTTTGAGTGGCGCTGGTGTTACGCCTGTGTTTTGTTTTATAAGTGCTTGGATGGTGAATACTGGCTATTAAGTTTGTGATCTCGTTGAATTTCAGTCAGGTTAGGTTATGGTTTATATGGTAGATTTATATTAATAAGAGGTTTTGTAACCTTCTAAACTACCAATCTGGTTGAAATAGATAGTTGAGGCGTAAATGATAAAGAAACAACATTTTTTATGGGTGAGTTTATTATTGATTTTCTTAACTGGCTGCACCAGTAAAGAGGCCACAGAAGTCCATGTGCCAACAAGTGTTACTATGGTTACCACTGGTGATTTAGGCGCAATATCGCCTTATGGCAAAACCTTTGCTTGGCATCCAACGATGTTTAGTGTTCATACTGCTAATAAGCTTGATGATGAAGAGCTTATTAAACATATGCGCCAATCTATTACTAAAATTATGGATAAAAAAGGCTATTCATTGGTGAGTGAAGCGCAGTCGCCAAGTATGGTCATAGGTTTTGGCATGGCGTTAGAGTCTGAAATGAGCGATAAAGAAATTATGGACAAGGCTGGCTTAGTCGCTGGACTATCAACAGCAGGGATAGATGACGAGTTTGAAAAGGGTTCTGTACTTGTAGCGATATTTATTCCTAATAGTCAACAACCTATTTGGCGTGTACTTGCTCAAGGTTTCACTGAAACAGATAAACCGGTTCAAAATCGAGAACAACGCTTTGATAAATTAACCACCATGATGCTAAGAGCTATCCCACATAATGACAGCTACTGAATTATTTAATAATTAACAAGGCTTTAATTAAGCAATTGCGTCCAAAAACTAAAAACCGCCGACAGTGATGTCGGCGGCTTTTTTGTTAAAGCAAGCTGTTAGTATTAATCTAAACAATCACATTTATATGAAGAATTAACGCAAGGTGACTGGCTATTGCGCGATTTCTACTTCGTAAGATGAAAACTTTCTGATGTTAACCACCCCAGTGTCAAAGATTAAGTACTGGCCTTTGATACCTTGTAAAACCCCGGTGACCTCAGGTGTTTTATCAAAGTTATGCGACTTAACTTTTTTAGGAAATTCAGTGATAGGGAAATGAATGCTTTGTATCGAATTATCGAGCCTTTCGATAACAAAATCAGGGTTTTCTTGCTGCAGTTCAACGAGTCTCTGCTCTACTTCAGGCATTAATTGCTGAGCCATTTCTACTAAATCAACATCATCAGCATTGCCCTTTAACATGGCTTGCCAATTAGTTTTATCATTGATGAGTTTAGCAAACTCAACTTCCACTAAACCTGACAATTGGCGAGTTGAGACCTTGAAAATAGGTAGCCCTTGGGTGGCACCTTGGTCAATCCAACGCGTGGGGATTTGGGTGTAACGGGTAATGCCGACTTTGATGCCTGAAGTATTTGATAGGTAAACAAAGTGAGGCACAAAACAATGAGTTTGCGCCCATTCTGGCTCACGGCAAGTACCTTGATCAAAATGGCAGGTTTCAGGTTTCATGATGCATAAATCACAGCTTGCCAGCTTTTGCATGCACACATAGCAGTGGCCCTGAGAGTAGCTCTTCTTGGTTTTTTTACCGCAATTACAACAGAAAATATTGCCTGTATGGCTAAGGGTTAGGGTTTTACCAATTAATGGGTTTAGCGCAACGCTATTATCGCCAACCGGCAGTTCGTACTGCACTTCATCTTGTTCATTAAGGTGAGTGCGCATTTTTGATAAGGTGCCTAACATCGGTATTCTCTTATATTGTGGTGTTATTGTTGATTATGTCATGCAGTCTACCAGATGAATGCCCGTTAGATTAACCGCTTTTTTAGATTGGCTTTAGGGAGAAATACTCCTTAAATACGCTCAAGTAGGGGATAAAAAGTCATGGACTTGGCCATGACTGATTATTTTGCATCTCAAGCTTTCAATACTTCTGAATATGCTGTTCAAGTGCCTTGAAAAATATTGACTATTAAGCACTTTTACTGAGCTTATCTAATACCACATCATCACCTAACTCATACAAAGAGTCAGTAAGTTGCTCTTCTTGGCATGGTTCTGATAACCCCAAGCCCATTGTAGCCCTGAACAAGGCGATGCCTGTGTGGCCAGCAGTTTCTTGTTTGCTACTAAATTGCTCGATGTTGATCCCAAGGGCATTGATCTTATTTGAGATTTCCAGCACTAAGCCTTCACGGTCATAAGCGACTAAATTGAAGCTGAGACGTTTTATTGGTACAGGGGTTTGGCTGGTTTTATTAAAGCTGCAGGTTAGGCCGTCAATGCACTCTAAAGCATCTAATAATGCGTCCCATTTAAGGGCTGATACTTCTAACTGTAATATTGCCGCAAAAATGCCATCAATATGACGCATTTCTGAGTCCAGCCAGTTACCGTTATGACGACTTATTACATTGGCGATTTGTTCAACTAATCCTTTTCTATCAGGTGCTTGAAGGGTTATCAGGTAATGAAGCATAAAATAAACTCCCAAAATTTTAACAAATAAATCTGCTGTAACACTACTGTCATAAAGACGTCATATAATTCAGCTCAATAAAATATGGCATTTATAGTCTGCCATAAACACAAGCTAAATAGCTGTTTTAAAACTGGCAATTTGCTTAAAGAAAAAACAGTTCGCTTAAGTAAAAAGCACCGTTTAGTTAGTAACACAGCGAATCAAACAATCATAGCGAAATATCGTTAACGATTAATTATAGAGGTTCTTAATGGAAAGTCAGGTAAGTCAGCCTGGTTCTGCGGCGAAGAGTTTGTTAGTAAACAGACAAACCAGCCGTAGAGCGTTTATGGATAAGGCAGCTGAAGTGGGTGTCACTGTGGGTGGCACCATGGTATTTGTCGCTTTGTTGCTGATTTTCTTTTATTTATTGTATGTGATTAAACCTATATTTGATGGCGCCGATGTTGAGCCTATTTCAACCATCAGCTATCAACAAACTGAGGTCGCGACCTTAATGGTCGGCAGTGATGAGCAAAATGAAATTGCTTATCGGGTATTAGTCGATGGCCAAGTTGATTTTTATTCAGTTGCAGGGCGTCAGTTAATCACCAGCTTCAAACCTAAGCTTCCTAAGGGCGCAACGGTTGTTAGTAGCGCTAAAGCTAAACCTAACGAGCAACGTTTTGCCTTAGGCTTAAGCACTGGTGAAGCATTAATCGTCGGGGTGGATTTTGGAGTAACTTACCCAGATAACAAGCGCACCATTACCCCAAGATTACGTTATCCACTGGGTGAAACACCGATTATGGTGGATGAAGGCCAAGCCCTTAACAATCTGGTTTTTGATTATATCGATAATCGTGTTGGTTTTGCTTATCAAGATGACAATGGCTCGTGGAAGCTAAGTCGCCTTGAAGGCGAAGAAAACATGATGACTGAAGAAATCGAATGGTATTCAGATTTAACCTATATCAAAGATGCACCCAATAATGCCTTTACGGCCTTAATGACACCGGATCATCGTCAATTGATCCTGCCAACATCGAATAAACTGTTTATTTATGATATTCGCAATAGTGACGAACCTAGCTTGTTGCAAGTTATCGATGTGAAAAATGGTAAGTCAGTGGTGTCGAAAGTGATGCTGCTAGCAGGTGCTAGTTCAATTTTAGTCAGTTATGATAATGGCTTAATTGACCAGTATTTCCAAGTCAGTGGTCGCAGTGGTCGTTTGTATCAAAAAATAAGACACTTTGACAATGACGCTAAAGTCGGAGCCATGACGACAGAGTTTTACCGTAAAAGTTTTGCGGTAGTCAGCCCTGAAGGTGAGCTATCACTGCTTTATACCACCAGTCAGCGCAACTTATTCACTGAAACATTTGATATCGCCAACCCGGGCGCGATGGCATTTAGCCCTCGTTCAAACGCCTTAGTGGTTGAAGCTAATAATAAGCTCAACATTTTCGCGGTTGATAATGCTCACCCTGAAGTGTCTTGGAGTGCTTTGTGGGAAAAGGTCTGGTACGAAGGTTACCCAGAGCCACAATATGTATGGCAGTCAACCTCGGGGTCAGATGATTTTGAAGCAAAATTAAGCTTAATGCCGTTAGCTTTTGGCACCATGAAAGCGGCATTTTATGCAATGTTATTTGCCGTGCCACTGGCCATTGCAGGGGCGATTTATACCGCCTACTTTATGTCGCCAAAAGTGCGCGGCGTGGTTAAGCCGACCATTGAAATCATGGAAGCACTGCCGACAGTAATTTTAGGCTTCTTAGCTGGCCTTTGGTTAGCGCCATTGATTGAAGATCACTTACCGGGCATTTTAGTGTTACTCACATTACTGCCCACCAGTATTTTAGTCAGTGCATTTACCTGGAGTAAATTGCCAGCGAAATGGAAGCAACGCCTACCTGAAACCTATCAAGAGATCATGTTAATTCCAGTGATTTTGTTTGTGGGTTGGTTCTCATTTGAGATTAGCCCTGTAATCGAAATCGCCTTCTTTGATGGTAATACCCGTCAGTTCATTACCAATGATTTAGGCATTACATTCGATCAACGCAACGCCTTTGTTGTGGGTATTGCGATGGGTTTTGCGGTTATTCCAACAATTTTCTCCATTGCTGAAGATGCGATTTTCTCAGTGCCACGTCATTTATCAAATGGTTCACTGGCACTGGGCGCGACTAACTGGCAGACCTTAACCCGCGTGGTGCTGCTTACTGCAAGCCCAGGTATTTTCTCTGCCATCATGATGGGTTTAGGCCGCGCAGTGGGGGAGACCATGATTGTATTAATGGCAACAGGTAACACCGCAATCCTTGAGTGGAGTGTGTTTGAAGGGATGCGTACTCTAGCGGCAAATATCGCCGTCGAGATGCCAGAGTCTGCCATTGGTAGTTCCCATTACCGTGTGCTATTCCTTGCGGCATTTGTGTTGTTTGTATTCACCTTTGTCTTTAACACCATTGCTGAAGTGGTACGCCAACGTCTACGTGAACGTTATAGCTCACTTTAAGGAATGAAGATGAACAGAGTTTTTAATATTTCGCCAATCGCCTTGAGAGGTTTGTGCAATGGGTAAGTGGTTTAAATCAGGTTCTCCATGGATTTGGATGACTGGCGGTGCGGTGAGCATTTGTTTGATTGCAGTACTGGGTTTGTTGTTATTGATTGCGTGGCGCGGCTTAAGTTACTTCTGGCCTGCCGATATTTATCAGTGGCAGCTAGAAGACAATAATGGCGTTAAAACAACCCTAATTGGTGAAATCTACGACCGTGAAGAAGTGCCCACTGAACGTTTAATTGCAGCGGGTCATCAGTTTGATGAACATCCTGGCGAGTTTGTGACTCGTTACTTAGTTAAAACCGGTAACCGTGAATTCGTTGGCTTAGATTTTCGCTGGATCCTCGGCACCGATATCGTCAGCCGTGAAAAGCCAGCTGATGTGGCCATGCTCGAAAGGGCTAAAAATGGTAACTTTTACGGTTATCCAATTGCGGTCATTGAAGACGGTAAGCGCTTAAATATTACCGGCGAGGCCATTGAAACTTCGTTAGTAGCACATATCAAGCGTGCAGTTGATATTGCTGATGAGGCGCTGGCACTGCAAAAGTCTGAAATTGGTTCAGTGAACTATGCCTTAGAGCGTTTGCGCCTAAAAGAGCGTAAATATGAACTGGATGGCAAACTCACTCCAGCGATTAAAGCTGAGATGGACGCCCAAGCAGAGCAGTTAAACCAAGACTACTTAGTCATGGAAAAAGACTTATTTGCCCTGCGCGACAAAGCGGCGCGAGATTCAGTGGTTGTGCGTGATATGCGCGGTGAAGAGGTCACCTTAAAACTTGATAGCGTGCTTGATGTTAGCTATGTCAATCACATGAACATCGTCGATAAACTCGGTCATTGGTTTGTGGGCATGGGGCGTTTTATTAGCCAAGACCCACGTGAAGCTAACACCGAAGGCGGCGTGTTCCCTGCTATTTTTGGTACGGTATTTATGGTGATGCTCATGGCGGTTATCGTGACCCCATTTGGCGTAATCGCGGCAATTTATTTACATGAGTACGCCAAAAAAGGGCCAATTACTAAGATGATCCGTATTGCGGTGATTAACTTAGCCGGTGTGCCATCAATCGTTTATGGTGTATTTGGTTTGGGCTTCTTTGTGTATATGCTTGGTGGTTCGTTAGATCAGCTGTTTTACCCTGAAGCATTGCCTGCGCCAACGTTTGGTTCACCAGGGGTGATTTGGTCAGCCTTAACCTTGGCTATCTTAACTTTACCTGTGGTGATTGTATCTACGGAAGAGGGCTTAAGCCGTATTCCAAGTGCCGTGCGTCAAGGCAGCTTAGCCTTAGGGGCAACCAAATTTGAAACCTTATGGCGCATTGTTATTCCAATGGCAAGCCCTGCGATTATGACCGGACTTATTCTTGCGGTCGCCCGAGCAGCAGGTGAGGTAGCACCACTGATGTTAGTGGGCGTGGTAAAACTGGCGCCGACATTACCGATTGATATGAACTTCCCGTTTGTGCATTTAGAACGTAAGTTTATGCATCTTGGGTTCCATATTTATGACGTTGGCTTTCAAAGCCCTAACGTTGAAGCGGCGAGACCATTGGTTTACGCGACTTCATTCTTATTAGTATCTGTGATTGTGACACTTAACTTAACAGCAATTAGTGTACGTAATCACTTACGTGAAAAATTCCGTTCGCTAGAACATTAATTAGCGATATCCTGAGGAAAATACAAAAATGATTTCAATTGATCAACGCGCAACTAAATCTAACATTATTGATTTAGCAAACTTACCCGCACAGGATACTGCCCTAGAAATTCGTAACCTTGATTTACGTTATGGTGATAAGCAGGCGTTATATAACGTTGGAATGAAAATTCCTAAAAAACAAGTCACCGCCTTTATTGGCCCAAGTGGTTGTGGTAAATCAACCTTACTGCGTTGTATTAACCGCATGAATGACTTGGTTGAAACCTGTAAAATCAGTGGTGAAATCTTACTGAACGGGCAAAATATTTATGACAAAAATGTTGATGTCGCTCAGTTGCGTCGAAATGTCGGTATGGTTTTCCAGCGCCCAAACCCATTTCCTAAATCAATTTATGAGAATGTGGTTTATGGCTTACGCCTACAAGGGGTGAGTAATCGCCGCGAACTAGACGAAGCTGCTGAAATGTCATTACGTGGCGCTGCGATTTGGGATGAAGTGAAAGATCGCTTACACGATAATGCTTTTGGCCTATCGGGTGGTCAGCAACAACGTTTGGTTATTGCTCGCGCTATTGCTATTGAGCCTGAAGTGTTATTGCTTGATGAGCCCACATCAGCACTGGATCCTATTTCAACCTTAACCATCGAAGAGCTGATCACTGAGCTTAAATCGAAATACACAGTAGTGATAGTGACCCATAACATGCAACAAGCGGCGCGGGTTTCTGATCAAACCGCCTTTATGTACATGGGCGAGTTGATTGAATATGCGGATACCAATACCATTTTCACCACGCCGCAAAAGCGTAAAACCGAAGATTACATCACAGGTCGTTACGGTTAATAATAACGAAGTGAGTAAGCTGGCGCTTATGGCAAGTCATTGGTGAGAAAGTCAGAGATAATTAAGGTAATAAAGTAATGGAAAACAAAAGTTTAAATAAGCATATTTCTGGACAGTTTAATGCTGAATTAGAAGATATTCGTAACCGTGTTTTGGCCATGGGCGGTTTAGTTGAGCGCCAACTTGAACAAGCCCTTGATGCTCTTGGTAGCTTAGATGCCGAGCTTGCCCAAAAAGTGATTAATGGCGATCACCGCGTAAATGGCATGGAAGTGTCAATTGATGAAGAATGCACCCGCATTATTGCTAAGCGCCAACCAGCGGCAAGTGACTTACGTTTAATTATCACCATAACTAAAACTATTACAGATTTAGAGCGTATTGGTGATGCTTGTGTACGTATCGCAAAAGCAGCATTAGATAAACGTTTAAACAATCAACAGCCATTATTGGTGAGTATTGAAAACATGGGTCGCCATGCAACCCGTACCTTGCATTCGACACTGGACGCGCTTGCACGTATGGATGCTGATAATGCCTTAGAGTTACACAAAGAAGATGCCAAACTAGACAAAGAATATGAAGGGATTATTCGTCAGTTAATGACCTATATGATGGAAGATCCTCGCTCAATTCCTGGTGTGTTAGATGTACTTTGGGCTGCGCGGGCGGTTGAGCGTGTGGGGGACCGCTGTAAAAACATTTGTGAGTACATTATCTATTTCGTTAAAGGTAAAGATGTTCGCCATACTTCCTATGAAGAGATGGAAAAAGATCTAAATATGTAAGCTATGTTTGCCTGCAAGCAAAAAATAACAGTCTCATTATGGTTAATGGGACTTTTTTATTGCTGTCACTTTTATGCTGGTAGTGCTAATGCTGTGAGCCAACTCACAAAAGTTAATTAGCCTTTGCTCAACAAGGGGGCTAAATAGGCTGGAGCATTAGCAAACTGTGTTAAAATTTCTGTAATTCCTCGTTCGTTTTGTAGGCTCAATGAAAAACACCCTTTCTCGTGGTTTAACTAACTTACTGCCAATGGCACTGAGTCTGTGGTTATTCTGGTCATTATTTATTTCTTTAGATGGTTTAGGCCATTTACTGCTGGATATTGTTAATTTAGAAAACAGCTTTGTCGGCGCCGGGTTTATTTTGGTGGCAGTGTTAGTGTTTATTTCAGGGCTGTTATTTTCATTTAGCCCATTTGCTTGGTTATACGCTTGGCTTGAGCGTCAATTAATGAAGTTCCCGCTGTTTAAATCTGTCTATGGCAGTATTCGTGATATTGCGAACTTAATGAAACGAGACGGTAAGCCAAAGAATCAAAAAACCGTATTGATCAAGCAAGCCAATGGCGGTTATGTGGTTGGCTTTATCATGAATCAACAGGCGCCTAAACCGCTTACTGAAGCCCTACCTGAAGGTGATTGGGTGCCAGTATTGTTTCAGCTTAGCTACCAAATGGCTGGGGTGACGAGTTTAGTCAAGCGTGAAGATTTAATTGAAGTCGATTGGTCATTTGAAGATGCCATGCGCTTTAACTTAACTGCGGGGATCTCGATTGCTAATGCCAATACAAACGCTAATGCCAATACTAATACTAATACTAATACTAATACTAATACTAATACAAATACAAACGCTAATGCCAATAGTGATATAAACGCTAATGCCAATAGTGATATAAACGCTAATGCTAGCGGCAATGCAACTAGCGATGAAGCGTCAGCTAATGAAACTTTGGCGTCAGATAATAGCACTTCAGCAACTAAGAAATAGTGCTTTTTAATCCCAATGCGCGCGAGTACAAATTTACCCCTCAATGATTACGTTAAACGCAATCCAATAGAACCAGCCTATACTTATGCAATTGTCAGCGCAATTGTTACCTATGTAGCTGTGTTCATTATCCTATTTACAGGTCTCAATCATGTTTAAGAAAGCGAGTGTTAACCCTCCGGTTTTCTTCCCTTCAGTATTGCTTATTTTTGTCATGGTATTTATTTGTGCCGTTTGGCCAAATGAAGCTAGCCAATTTTTTAAAGCCATTCAAAGTTGGTTAGAAGTTAAAGCGGGCTGGTTGTATATTGTTGGGGTGGCTATTTTTCTCATCTTTATTATTTTTGTCATGATGAGCCGTTTTGGTGACATCAAACTAGGCCCAGATCATTCCGTGCCTGACTACAGCTTTAAAAGCTGGGTATCTATGCTGTTTTCTGCAGGGATGGGTATTGGATTAATGTTCTTTGGCGTGGCAGAGCCAGTGATGCATTATTTAGCCCCACCTGATGCAACGCCTGAGTCACTGGAGGCTGCAAAAGATGCCATGAAGATTACTTTTTACCATTATGGCATCCATATTTGGTCAATCTATGCCGTAGTGGCTTTAAGCTTAGCGTATTTCTCATATCGTCATAAACTGCCTTTACTGCCACGTTCTGCCTTATATCCACTCATTGGCGAGCGTATCTATGGCCCTATAGGGCACGCGGTTGATACGTTTGCGGTGATCGGCACCATGTTTGGCGTAGCAACCTCATTGGGCTTTGGGGTGCTACAGGTCAATTCAGGCTTAAGTTATTTAATTGATGGTTTGCCAAATAACATCACTGTGCAAATTATTATCATTATGGCGATTACCGCGATAGCAACGGTTTCTGTTTTTGCAGGCTTAGATAGAGGCGTTAAACGTTTAAGTGAGCTTAACCTTGCGTTAGCACTGCTATTGCTTGTGGCAGTTTTAGTTCTTGGACCAACAGTGCTGTTACTGCAAGCATTTGTTCAAAATACCGGTGGTTATTTAAGTGATATTGTGGGTAAAACCTTTAACTTATACGCCTACGAGCAAAAAGATGATTGGCTTGGTGGCTGGACATTATTGTATTGGGGCTGGTGGATCTCATGGTCGCCATTTGTAGGTACTTTTATTGCTCGTGTCAGTCGTGGGCGCACTATTCGAGAATTCTTAGTCGGGGTGTTATTTTTCCCAACTGGCATCACTTTCCTATGGATGACAGTATTTGGTAATAGCGCCATTGATATGATTAGAAACCATGGGGCGAGTTATCTATCGGATGCGGTTTCTAATGATGTATCGGTGGCCTTGTTTCGATTTTTTGAGCATCTACCATTTTCATCAGTATTGTCCATCATTGCCATATTCTTAGTGGTAACATTTTTTGTTACTTCATCAGATTCCGGCTCGTTAGTGATTGATAACTTGACCTCAGGCGGTAATGAACAAGCGCCAGTAGGCCAGCGAGTTTTTTGGGCGATACTGCAAGGTGTTGTCGCGAGCGTATTATTACTCGCTGGTGGCTTACAAGCGTTACAAACAGCAGCGATTGCCAGTGCAATGCCAATCATGATTGTGATGCTATTGATGTGCCTTGGCTTGTATAAAGCCTTACAAGATGATCGCTTGAAATTAGAAAGTGTGCAGCAACACAATACCAGTGTGCAATTTGCTAAAGCCAACATGAGCTGGGAAGATCGTATTGATGTACTGGTCTCTCACCCCAGTCAAGAAGATGCGCAGCGATTTTTAGATAACATCGCCAAACCGGGACTTGAACAAGTCAGACAAATATTTTTAGCTAAAAATATGCCTGCTGTCATCACCCAAGATGATGAAAGGGTACGTTTATTGATCGGTAACAACGAAACCCTGCAGTTTGCTTATGGGCTGCGTATTCGAGCATTTACCATGAATGGTGCCGATGTCGAAGGCTTTGCTAGTGAGCAAGACTATTATCGGGTGGAAGTGTTCTTAGAGCACGGCGGTCAGCATTACGATGTGATGGGTTATACTCAAGAGCAAATTATTGCAGATATCGTTAATCAATATGAACGCTATTTACACTACCAGCATTTGTCTAATTCAGAGTTAGTGACTTACTAGCGGCTGCTTGTTTTAAGCGGTGCTTGTTTTAAGTGGTGCTTGTTTTAAGTGGTGCTTGTTTTAAGTGATGTTAGTATTACTCGAGCAGTGCAATTGTGATAGAAAACATTGCCCCAACCGATAACAGCGCTTATCCTTGGGGTAATTTTGTAATGAAAGTAAATTGGAAAGTCGATGTCAGCTACTCAAAGTAAATTAGATAAAGTATTAGCAGAAGCCAGAGATTACAAAGCCACTCGTGAAAAAGGCTACCGTGAACAAGCCTTAAAACTCTATCCTTGGATATGTGGCCGTTGTACACGTGAGTTTACTCATAAGAATTTATCTGAGCTGACGGTACACCATGTTGATCATAACCATGATAACAACCCGTCAGATGGCTCGAACTGGGAATTGTTATGCTTGTATTGCCACGATAATGAACATTCTCGATTTGAAGAGTTGATCCGTTATGGCAATACCACTGAAACCAAGCAAGAAGCCGCTACCTATAATCCATTTGCAGATTTAAAAGCAATGATGAAAAAGTAGCTTTGTTTACTGATACTCAGATGAAAAGCCCATATTTATGGGCTTTTTTGTGCTTGGCTGAAAGCTTTATTGCTCAGCTTTACAATTCAAGGCTGTTCAATTTCCGCTTGGGCTTTTAACCACTTCTCACGGCTGATGATCTGGCTATTATTACCGCCTTTCATTCGTTCTTTTCGTTGTGGCAGTTGTTGCCATACCGCTTGTTTTTTCTCTTCACTGGCTTGTCCCCAGCCAACAATTTCATTGATGTGGCGAAAACAGCCCATGCAGTAATCTGCTTCATTTAAGCCGCATTTGGCGACGCAAGGTGAGTGCATTGTTAATCCTTTACCGTTCTAAAGTCTTGGCATTTATTGATTAAACCATATAGACAAATTAAATAAATAAAACTAGGCTGCGACTAGCTATAGTTTATTGAATTAATTAAGTTATTTGCAAGTTTAATTGGTTGTAACTATGGCTTTGTTGTCAGTGTTTCGTTGGTTTTTTGCTATAATAAATAGCCAACTTGCTGCTTTATTGTGTCGCTATTGCGTGGAGAGTACCATGAAATCATGGTTTAATTTAGCTGTAAAAAATCTTGCTAGCCTGAGTAGTCGTTGCTGGTTTGCTCAGTTTCACCCCCTTATTATCACCTGTAAAAAACTGCTTAGCCTTATGAGTATCGGCTTGTTATCTTTAAGTTTAACGGCTTGTTCACTGCTAGAAGTTAAGCTTGAAAGTGGCGTTGAACCCTTACCTAAAGAGCAGATAAACATGCGTATGTTTAGCCGTGAATTTAGTTATAGCTTTTATGCTGAAATTGAAGCCACCGCAGACCGCATTGCAGCTAATAGCGATGATGACAACGTTAGAGCTAACACCTTAATGTGGAAAATTTACGCTGAGCAAAGCCTGCAGCGGGCTATATTCCAAGCCTCTCCAGTAGCGGCAATGCTCGATACTTGGGTGTTGACCGAGCAAATGAAGCAGTTTTATGAAACTGGTGCTGGCAGTGAGTTATTCGGTGAACAACAGCAGCTCGCGATAGATAGCAGTGAAAAATTAGCGGATCAATTCGTCTCGACAGTAAAAGGCTTTATTAGCAACCAAAAGTTCAAAAATAATCAAGCGTTTGTGAGCCAATATGTGGCTGAAAATCAGCTTGAGGATATTACCTTTACCCGCACTACTGCCTTTAATGCTTGGTTGGCCTTTAGCAATATTTCAGAGTTTGAAGCCATTACCACTTTTGGTTCAATGCCTGAGGTGATGAGTGATATGTCTGATCGTATGGCGATGACCACTGAGCAGATGCCAAAAATTCTTGGCTGGAAAGCCGAGTTATATGCACTTCATGCTGATGTTAGCGCCGCTGATATAGAATTAGCCCTTAAAAATATCAGTGAAACCACCAAAAAATTTCAGCAGTTAATGCAGCAAACCCCTGAAATGATGACCATGCTTGCCGGTGATATGCGAGTGGAGCTGGCGCCATTATTAGATCAACTGAGTGATGTCACAGATGATAAACTGCAGCAGTTATCAAAAGAGCGTGAATCACTAGCCTTAATTATTGTTCACGAGCGAGAAGCGTTAGCGCAAATGATTGCTGATGAACGCAGCGCTGCTATTCAAGATTTAGATGCACTAACCCAAAAAACCGTTGAATTAGTGTTTGCCCAAGTGATTGAGTTAATAAAAAGTGTGATTGTGTATTTCATTTTATTCTTAATTGCGATATTTTTTGCGCCTCTAGCTATGGGGGTTTGGTTAGGTAAACGCATGGCGGTTCGAAAGTCTGAACCCAAATCTAACCCTAAATCAGCTATCAAAGTCGCAGGTAGTGAGTAGTGAGAGTGCTTAATGATGGTGTAAACCATCAATCACACCAATAAACCATAGGATGCCAATGAGCACACAGATTGCCATGAACTGCGCGACAGACGCTAACAATTGTAGCGACAATAGCGCCAAGCTAGGCCAGCTTAGCGAGTGCTTACTAAAGCTAAATAGTTTGTGGCAAGTGAAAGCCTTTGATTGTCAGCAATTACCTTGGTCTGAGCAGTTTCCTTGCTTAGCCGCAAAGGTTTGGGCCATTGCTGATACTGACATAGAGGCACTAGATGTAGCTCAAGGGGCATTGGTATCGGCGTTACTGCCGTCATTGATGCAAGATATGCAGCAGTTGGGGATGAAAATTGATGGCTTAGCCGCGATGTTAAGCACATCGACAAATGGTGATGTATCGTTAACGAGACCAGAACCCAAATCGTTTGAAGCACACGCTGTAGAAATAGGCCTGTCTGACACTGAGCTTAGCCATTTCAGCGCCCATATCAAAGGCCGAAAGTGGCAGCAAATTACTGCTTTTTCAGCGCATATTCCTAAAGGAAACCCGATTGTTGAATGGTGTGCAGGTAAAGGCCATTTGGGACGTTATATTGCTAAAACCCATCAAGTTAAGGTTAGCAGTTTAGAGTGGCAACAAAGCTTGTGTGAGCAAGGCCAGCAGTTTGCAGACAAGTGGCAATTGTCGCAGCAGTTTCATTGTGTTGATGTGTTTAACTTAGCCAATAGTACATTAGGGGCCAACCCGCTAAGTTCAGAGCAACATGCCATTGCGTTACATGCCTGTGGTGATTTACATGTTAGGCTGCTGGAGTTAGCCGCTCAAGCAAACACCAAACAAATCTCGTTTTCACCTTGTTGTTATCATCTTATTCAAGCTAATTACTATCAGCCGCTATCCCATGCTGCAAAAAACAGTGGCCTTAAGCTATCGCGACATGATTTACAGTTGCCGCTGCAGCAAAGTGTGATTGCCAATGACAAGCAGCAAGCATTACGACATCAAGAAATTGCTTGGCGCTTAGGCTTTGATAGCTTGCAGCGAGATATTAGCGGTAATGATCGCTATCTGCCGATCCCCAGTGTTAAACGAAGCCAGTTATCGGCATCATTTAGTGATTTTTGTTATTGGGCTGGGGCGCAAAAACAAGTCAATATCGGCGCTGTAACCGACTTTGATGCCTATCTTGCTCAAGGGGTAGCTAGGCAAAGGCTAACTCAGCGTATCGATCTAGTCGCGCACCTGTTTAGGCACGCTTTAGAGCAGTGGTTATTACTGGATAGAATGTGCTTTTTACAACAGCAGGGTTATCAAGTTACCATGGTTGAATTTTGTGCAAACGAAATCACACCAAGGAATTGGTTAATTCAAGCTGAAAAATTAACCTAATTAAATAATTCTGTTCGAATAGTTTTCTAAGGTACTGTTTAATAGTTTTTATTTTAAATCCTCTTGATTAACCCCTTTAGTGATACAGTTAATACCCCAGCGATAAACTGCGGCTTTGGTAGATTTATATATTACTAATTGTGGTTTTGTATTGAATATTGAAGCTTTTCTTGTTCAAATGGCGGGTTAGTAGCAAATACCAATAAATTCGGTTGCCTAAGGCGGCCTTAAAGTGAGCGATTGATACGGTTTCATGAAATATTCCCGCGTTTTTATTAATAGTATGGCCTATGAGTTAGCACCCCAAGTGGTGTCTAGTCTAGACCTAGAATCTCGTCTTGCGCCGCTTTATCAAAAGTTTCGTATTCCAATGGGGCAATTAGCCGCTTTAACCGGTATTAAGGAACGTCGCTGGTGGCCAAAAGGTTATCGTTTATCTGACGGCGCTATCAGTGCTGCCCGTAAAGCGGTTGCTGAAACAGGTATCAATGTCAGTGATTTAGGGGCAGTTGTTTACACAGGCGTGTGCCGTGACCAACATGAGCCCGCAACCGCGTGCCGCGTGGCTGCAGAGCTTGGTGTGTCTAAAGATACCGCGATTTACGATATCAGTAACGCTTGTTTAGGTGTGCTTTCTGGCATTTTAGATATCGCTAACCGTATTGAGCTTGGACAAATTAAAGCCGGTATGGTGGTATCTTGTGAATCGGCGCGCGATATTGTTGAAGTCACTATCGACAATATGCTCAATGAGCCGACAATGCAGAATTTTGCCCAATCGCTAGCGACCTTAACCGGTGGCTCTGGTGCGATTGCGGTTATCTTAACTGACGGTAGCTTACCGCTTAAAAATACTCGTAATCATCAGCTATTAGGTGCCAGCCACTTATCGGCGCCTGAGCATCACGAGTTATGTCAGTGGGGCCTACAAGAAACCAGTCAAAAGTTATATCGTGAGTTTATGCGTACCGATGCCGTCACCTTACTTAAAGAAGGGGTTGATCTGGCTAAGCATACTTGGGAACACTTCTTAACTCAGCGTGAGTGGTTAGTGGATCAAGTTGATAAAGTGATTTGTCATCAAGTGGGCGCATCAAACCGCAAACAAGTGTTAAATGCTCTCAATATTCCTCATGAAAAAGAATTTCCAACTTATGAAACCTTGGGCAATATGGGCACGGTTTCGCTGCCAGTAACAGCGGCGATGGCCCACGACCAAGGCTTTTTAAAATTAGGCGATCAAGTGAGCTTTCTAGGCATAGGCAGCGGGTTGAACTGTATGATGCTAGGCATCAAGTGGTAATCATTTCGCTGGTTATAGAATAAGTATTATAAAATTGTAGGAAGCATCATGTTAGAAAATCTGTTGCCTTTTGATAGCCATTATTTAGACCGCAGTGGTAACAAACTGCATTATGTTAATGAAGGCCAGGGTGAGCCAGTGGTTATGGTTCATGGAAATCCAAGCTGGAGTTATTACTACCGTAACTTAGTCAGTGCATTAAGCACCAATTATCAGTGTATTGTGCCTGATCATATTGGTTGTGGTTTATCGGATAAACCTGATGACCCACAATACGATTACACATTAGAAAATCGTATTGATGATTTAGAAGCGCTGTTAGATCATTTAGATGTCAAAGAAAACATCACCTTAGTGGTTCATGACTGGGGCGGAATGATTGGTATGGGCTATGCTGCCCGTTATCCTGAGCGCATTAAGCGCTTAGTATTTTTAAACACAGCAGCATTTCACTTACCTGAATCTAAGCCTTTTCCTTGGGCATTATGGGTTTGCCGCGAAACTATTTTAGGGACGTTTTTGGTCAGAGGCTTTAATGCCTTTTCATCCATTGCATCCTATGTGGGTGTTAAACGTCAGCCAATGGCCAAAGCAGTGCGCGAAGCCTACGTTGCGCCATTTAATAGCTGGAAAAACCGTATTTCAACCTTACGTTTTGTGCAGGATATTCCGTTAAAGCCTGAAGATCGTAACTATGAGTTAGTTTCAAATATTGCTGATAGTTTATCTAAATTCTCTGAAGTGCCAACACTGATTTGTTGGGGACTACAGGATTTTGTATTTGATAAGCACTTTTTAGCAAAGTGGCGTCAATATATGCCCCATGCGCAAGTAAGAGAGTTTGATGACTGTGGTCATTATATTCTTGAAGATGCTAGCGAAGATGTCATCGGGCTTATTCAGAACTTTATGGCTAACAACCAGCAAAGCTAAACAGCGACCTTGGGCGTGATGAAATACTCATTATTCACGCCCAAGTTATAAACCAATGACATCAGGCTTATGACATTAAAAACGGCTAACATCTGTCGGCATTTACAAGATGCGGCAAATAACTTTCCTTCTCAATTAGCTGTCGCGGTGCAAACAGCGACATCTGCCAATCAAGCCTCTCACGCTTTAACTTATCAAGACGTCGATTTTGGCTCCCTAAACCAACAATCTGATGATATTGCCTATCGTTTAAATGCCTTTGGCCTTCAAGCTGGCATGAAAGCTGTGTTGATGGTGACCCCAAGCATTGATTTTTTCGTGCTAACGTTTGCGTTATTTAAAGCGGGCGTAATTCCTATTCTGGTCGATCCCGGTATGGGGGTTAAAAACTTAAAACAATGTTTTGAAGAGTCACAACCCGATGTGTTTATTGGTATCCCTAAAGCCCATATTGCCAGAAGAATATTAGGTTGGGGTAAATCTTCGGTTAAGCTTTGCTTAAATGTGGGCGGCAGTAGTATTCAGCGTTGGTTATCAGGCGCAGTGAGTATTGACGCCTTGCCACAGGTTAGTGGATCATTTGCCAAAGCTTACCCCATGGTCACACTGTGTGATGATCAAATGGCGGCAATTTTATTTACCAGTGGCAGTACAGGCACCCCAAAAGGTGTGGTGTATTCCCATGGCATGTTTGAAGCGCAAATTAGCGCCCTTAAACATGATTACGGCATTAAGCCCGGTGAGCGCGACTTAGCGACTTTTCCATTATTTTCATTATTTGGCCCTGCACTGGGTATGGCATCTATTGTGCCAGCGATGGACGCCAGTAAACCCATAACCGCTAATCCTGAGTATTTATTCGCAGCGATTGAGAAATATCAATGTACTAATATGTTTGTTAATCCGGCATTGCTGGAGCGCTTAGGCGCCGCTGCTGAAACTAAAACCGCAGCCCAAAACCAAGCATTTACATTACCAAGCGTGCAAAGAGTTATTTCAGCAGGGGCGCCAGCAACCATCTCATCAATAAAGCGTTTTAGCAAAATGTTAGCAACAGGAGTTGAGGTGCTCAACTCTTATGGGGCGACAGAGTCTTTGCCGATTAGCATGATGCCAAGCAGCGAGCTGTTTGATACCACCGCCGCAACTGATGCTGGTAAAGGTATTTGTGTGGGTAAAGCCATTGATGGTGTTGAGATTAGCATTATCGATATTACTGAGTCAGTTATCAGCCATTGGGATGAAGCCGATATTTTACCTGTAGGAAAGATTGGTGAAATCGTCGTAAAAGGGCCGATGGTAAGTCGTGAGTATTATCATCGCGATAGTGCAACTAAGCTGGCCAAAATTACTGATGCTGACGGTATTCGACACCGCATGGGTGATGTCGGTTACTTGGATGAATTAGGGCAATTATGGATGTGTGGCCGCAAGGCCCATCGAGTTGATCAAACTCTAAAAGGTAGCCTTAGTAAACGTTATTTTTCAATTCCCTGTGAGCGGGTATTTAACACCCATAAACAAGTAAAACGTTCAGCACTGGTGAATATTGTCATTAATGGCAATATTGAACCACTGTTATGTGTCGAACTTGATAAAGCCATGACTTGCTCAAACAGTAAAGCGCTATACCAAGAGTTAGTTGATATCGCTGAAAAACATACACATACAATGGGTATTTCACGTTTTTTAATTCATCCAGATTTTCCTGTGGATGTCAGACACAACGCGAAAATATTCAGAGAAAAATTAGCTGTTTGGGCTCAAAAACAGTGGAAAGAATAGTGCAAATCGTTGCTGAAATGTTTGCCAACAATCAATTTTTATTAGCGTTCTCAATTAGGTAAATACATGCTTGAACTCGAAATGTTATTAAAGCCAGAACAGGCAGCCTTAGCTGCGCTTAAAAGTCGGGTTAACAAAGTATTTGTCACCGGGGCAGGTGGTTTTTTAGGTAAAGCGATTTGTACTCGTCTGCGAGCAGCAGGCATTGAAGTTAATGGTTTTGCTCGTGGTGAATATCCTGCATTAACGGCGATGGGCGTTAACATGTATCAAGGTGATATTAGCGATTCAGATGCGCTAGCAGCGGCGATGCAAGATTGTGATTTAGTGTTTCATGTGGCGTCAAAAGCGGGTGTTTGGGGCGATAGAGATAGCTATTTTGCCCCTAACGTTAATGGAACCGCTAATATCCTGCGTGCGTGTAAAGCATTAAAGATCAATCATGTGGTTTACACCAGTACTCCAAGTGTCACCTTTGCGGGTGAAGATGAAGCCGGTATTGATGAATCTTCCCCTTATGCCGCTAGCTTTTTAAACTTTTATGGTCACTCTAAAGCCATTGCCGAAAAAATGGTGCTAGAAAGTAATAGCGCACAATTAAAAACCACCGCGTTAAGACCGCATTTAATTTGGGGACCAGAAGATCCGCACTTGGTTCCTCGAGTGATTGAGCGAGCGAAATTGGGTAAGTTAAAGCTTGTTGGTAAAGAAGATAAGCTGGTTGATACCATCTATGTCGATAATGCCGCTTATGCTCATATTCTTGCCGCGCTAGATTTGTCACAAGATAAGAAGTGCGCTGGTAAAGCGTATTTTTTAAGTAATGATGAACCCATCACTATGGCTGCGATGCTCAATAACATTTTGGCCTGTGTTGATATTGATCCTGTTACTAAGCGGGTACCAGCAGGTGTGGCGTATAGTGCGGGAGTGGTATTAGAAACCATCTATAAAATACTTGGTAAGCAGCAAGAGCCTATTATGACAAGGTTTGTCGCGAGACAACTATCTACCTGTCACTACTTTAATATTAGCGCAGCTAAAAAAGATTTAGGTTATGAAGCACTGATCAGTATTGACGAAGGGATGCAGCGTTTAAAAGCATCACTAAATTAAGTGGATCAAGTAAGTCGATAAAAAAGGGATTACCAGTATACATATTGTTGCTGGTGATCTTGTTTCATCACATCAGTTGTATGTTATCTGTCATTATTATTAAAGCACTGTGCAAATCACTAATCACTAATCACTATAACCACTAGAATCCTCGTTGACTCATTGTTTATAACCGCAGTCACAATCTAAAACTTTAAATATGTAAAAACAACATCTTGCGCGCCATTCTTGGTTGCGATGTAACATTGTGTTTACAATGTGTTCAATATGAATAATCGCTAAACTATTGGTTAAAATTTTCAGCGCGCTATCTTAAATTCCTGTCCACACACATAGTAAAATAATTTAAATTCATATGTGGGCCTGGGAGAGCGAGATGCCAGATCAATGGAAACCAGCCACAGTAGCGATTCATGGTGGTCATATAAAGGAAGCGTTTGGCGCATTAGTCACGCCACTTTATCAAAGTGCCACCTTCGTGTTTGACAATGCCCAGCAGGGCGGAGCCAGGTTTGCCGGTGACGAACAAGGCTACATTTATACGCGTCTTGGTAACCCTACTACCGCAGAGTTAGAACGTAAAATGGCCTTACTTGAAGGGGCAGAATCTGCCGCTGCATGTGCCTCAGGCATGGCTGCTGTTTCAGCGGCGTTAATGACTCATCTGGAGGCTGGCGATCATTTAATTTCATCAAATGCGGTGTATGGTTGCACTTTTGCTTTGTTGAGTAGCCAACTAAAAAGGTATGGCGTGGATACAACATTTGTAGACTTTTCTGATCCCTTAGCAATTGAAGCGGCAATTCAGCCTAATACTAAATTGGTATTTTGTGAGAGCCCTGTCAATCCGCATTTACAAGTATTTGATTTAACCGCAATAGCAGCTATTGCAAAGCGCAATAATTTGATAAGTATTGTTGATAACACCTTTATGACGCCTTTATTGCAACAGCCGCTGACTTTGGGTATTGATATGGTGATCCACAGTGCAACCAAATACTTAAATGGTCATGGGGATGTCATTGCAGGCATTGTTTGTGGAAGTGAAGCGCATATTCATCAATTAAAATACCAAATTCTTAAAGACTTTGGCGGTGTTATTTCGCCCCATGATGCATGGCTAATTTTAAGAGGATTAAAAACCTTAGATGTCAGGTTAAGCCGTCATTGTGACAATGCTGAAAAGTTGGCTGTTTACCTTAATCAACATACAAAAGTAAGCAGTGTTTTTTATCCCGGGCTTGAAAATCATCAAGGCTTTAAATATGTCGGCAAACAAATGCGTCGAGCGGGTGGGGTAATCGCCTTTGAATTAATAGGGTCCGAACAAGATGCGATTAACTTTGTAAATAAATTAAAACTGTTCACGATAGCCGTGAGTTTGGGCGATGCGGAGTCACTTATTCAGCATCCTGCATCAATGACTCATTCACCCTACACCCCCGAAGCGAGAGCAGAAGCGGGGATAACCGATAATTTATTACGGATTTCAGTTGGGTTAGAAAACGTAGAAGATTTGATTATCGATATTGAACAAGCACTTTAGGTAATAAAACTTTTGAAAGCGATTTAAATACGGCTTTAGCAAGTAAAATTATTAGAAGTTTTTTGAAATTTAATGAGGATATTTGGAAGTTTAAGAAGGATATTTTGAAATTGAAGAAGAGTATTACTATTTGAAAGTGATTTAAATTGGTTGCGGGAGCTGGATTTGAACCGACGACCTTTGCAGATTTATTAGGGTTGAGCCCGAACTGAGGATCTAAAAATCGACGCAATACACTTGAGCTTGAAAAATGATGTAGAATATTTTGAAATTAAGAAGGATATTTTGAAATTCAAGAAAAGTATTACTATTTGAAAGTGATTTAAATTGGTTGCGGGAGCTGGATTTGAACCAACGACCTTTGCAGATTTATAAGAGTTGAGCCCGAACTGAGGATCTAAAAATCGGTGCAATACACTTGAGCTTGAAAAGTGATGAAGAATATTTTGAAATTAAGAAGGGTATTTTTAAATTTAAGAAGAGTATTAATAATTTTAAATAATTTAAATTGGTTGCGGGAGCTGGATTTGAACCAACGACCTTCGGGTTATGAGCCCGACGAGCTACCAAACTGCTCCATC
>NZ_JAUORC010000028.1:0-62645 GCF_030547465.1 Shewanella sp. 5_MG-2023 | reverse complement strand
AAGCTATAACAATTATCCTTTGGTTACCAATGCTTTGAACTGTGCGGCTTGGCCTGCGAATGGCCACTATTAACCAGTACGAAAGCATAACGCTGTAACGAGAGCTCAAAATAATTTTTTGCTTGGATGAAATCTTGCAGTTTTGTGACACTGAACCTAAGGAGTTATGAGCGTAAGATAGCTCCATTAAGGCTTCGGTATTTTCAGGAGCTAAGTCATACATCATTTGGCTGTAACTAAGATATTGCTTAAACCACAGCGCAGTAGCAGCCCAATCACTTATGTCATAATCTAATTGCCCCAGCCAAAAAGCATTGGCGCCCAGTGTTTTAAGAATATCTAAATCTTGTGGTTGTTCATCAAGCAGTACCAGCAGCTTGGTGCGAGATGACAGCAGTGCTTGCTTGGCTTCGTCGACTTTACCGCGCGAGTAAGCCACTTCGCCTATGGCCTCTAGCGTTTGCGCATGCTGAAACCGTGCTGCAAAACTTAAGCTGTCATCATTGGGGGATGATGCCTCAGTAAAATATTCTAAGGCTTTATTACTGATGCCATCGAGTAAATCCATCCGGCCAATGCCGCGCATTTTATCGGCGAAATCACCGACCATGAATCCCAGTAAGTTTTCTGCGGCTATGCGTTTATCTTGGGCCATTTTCTCGGCTTCAAAGCTTTTTACACTGGCAAAAATAGAGGTCAGTACCAGTACCAGTAGCAGTGAGATGGTGAAGGTTTTTTGCCAACGCTGACGTTTTTCATGATTATTGGAGGCGCTGATTAATGCCAACTCTTGTGGTGTTAGATCTTGAGCAAACAGTGGATTATGTTTAAGTGCTTGGGCTTCTTTTAGCGGTTTTCCTTCTGCTAGCAAATAGGCTTTATGCTTATTTTCTGCCAGCCAGCGTTTAGTCAGATGATGTAAGCGACTTTTTATTCGCAGGCTATCATTGTGTTCGTTAATCCAGGCGGTTGCCCGTGGCCAGCGCCTTAATAATGCTTCGTGAGCAATGCTAAAACAGGCTTGACCATTTTGCAGGTGGGACACAAATAAGCGGCTATTGACCATAGCTTGGGTCAATGTGTGCTGTTCTTTGCTTTGCTTTGCTTTGCAGTTGTGACCAAGTTGCGGTGCGGCTGGTGATGGAGGTTTCATCCTCTCGCAGTGTTACCAATAGGGACAATACTTGGGGTAAGCAGGCTTGCTGTGAGTCAGTTAATTGCGCCATGGCTTCATCGGCATTTTTACCAATTGCGCCTTCGATACCGCCTAATTGTTGGTAAACGCTAAACAATAATTGATTGTCTTTACTGCGTTGCAGGTAGAGCGCTTGCAACATGTATTGCAACATAGGTAATGCATCAGGATTACTGGCGGCCTCTGTACAGAGTATTTCATCTAGCGGCATGGCTGTTTCAGGATCGACACTCCAGCTTAAATTGGCTGCAATTGCTGGCAGGCGGATCATTTGCAGTAATTCATTACGCGAAGGCGGCGCTAAATCAAAATGAGCCCCTTTACCTTTACCCGCCATTAAACTGGGATAAGTCACTAGTAATGGGTAAAACTCATTACGACAAGCACTGATAATCAATACCACAGAAGAGTTGGCCAGTTTTTCTAAGACCTCAATAAATGCATAACGTTGATCATCTGTAAAGATCGGCGATGACAGAAAGACTTCTAAGCGATCAATAAACAATGCTAAGTGAGTTTCGTTAGTGCTGCTGAGTTTGATGGCCTGCTGACATTGCTCAATAATGGTGGGCATATCTGTTATTAGCTTGTGCGACAGGGTTTCGGCGCTGTCACCACTAAATACTGGAATATCGTTGATTTCCCAGTCCAGCATGATACTGGCCAGTTCGGAAAATAATTGTGTTTTAGCCACATTGGCAAAATCTAAATGGCTATAGCTGGCAACCTTTACCCCGTTGTAACCCGTATTAGCCATTAAATTGGGCATGATTCCGGCATTAATGAGTGATGATTTTCCGCTGCCGCTAGGGCCTAAAACTAAACAAAATCCGCGGCCATATTTAACTTGTACACTGATGCGTTCAAGCAAGGTGGCAATTTGTTTGCTGCGACCAAAAACACCTCGGCGTAATTGGCACTATAGGCTTGTAAGCCCGGAAAGGGTGAACCTGCTTGCCACGTTTGGCTGTCGGCCACGGTTTCATGGCCAATGGGGAAATTTACCTTAGCAAGAGTGCGATAGCCGCGCTTGCGAATGGTTTCAATATAGCTGGGTTCAGTGGCTTTATCGCCCAATGCGCGGCGTAATTGGTTAATGATTTTATGCAGTGGATTATCGCCGACATCGGCTTCTGGCCAGCATTGAGTGACGATATCATCGCTGCTGAGCACCTCGCCTTGCTGTTGACATAACAGCAGTAAAACATCCATTGCCTTAGGCTCAAGTTGTTTGGTTTTTTTACCTTGTCTAAGGGAGTTACTATTAGGGTCAACCTGCCAGTCACCAAAGAAAAATATATCTTTGCTCATTATTACAATCCATTGAATATCAGCTATTTTTCAATGTCGTGAGTTAAAAAACGACAAGATTTTGATATGCAAAATTAGTACATTAGACATTAGTTATATCAATAAATGGTTGTTTTTGTAAGCGATCGCCAAGCAAACAGAGTGGATATCTTTGTCAGGCGATTTTGCTTGGCTTTTATTCTGTAGATTTTGCGAGGCTAGTTTTTATCGCTATGTCTTTTGTCGCTATGCTTGTTAATAAAACCGTTGTTATCTAGATAGTCGTTGTCGATATTGTCCTTAAAAAGTCACTAGTAGGTTTGGCTACTTTGATGATGTCGTTAGCTGGCTTAAGGCCTGTGCGGTTAACATTTCTGTATAAGCGTTTATTTTGACATGCTTTGGGCTCCAGCCTTTAATAAAGCGCTGAAAATCGGCCCATGCTATGCAATACAAAGGGCGCCAAGTTTGTTCAACCTCTTTAGGATTAATATCTGGCTGATGGAGATTAATGCTGCTGGCGAGCTGACTAAAATAGTAATCCAAATATTGCTCGATTAGTTTATGTGGTTCAGTAAATGTCAGCGTACTGCTTAGCAGTAAAATCACATCTTTCATGCCGCAACCTTGGCCCACATATTGAAAGTCCACCGCAGCAGCTTTGTCGTGGTGAGTATTAAAACAAAAGTTAGCGAGTTTGGCATCGCCGTGGATTATTGTTTGGTATGGCGTCTGTTTTAAAGTGCGATCGATTGTATTGGCTGCCATTTTTAACGGCTGATCGCTGAGTGCCTGTAATTCATCGGGGCGAGTATCTAAATGCCAGTAGCTGCCTGTGGGCCATAGGTCGGTGGTATTCACGGTTGATGGCTGGCTAGTTGTAAATTGATTAGCCATAAATTGGCCGTGAAAATGCCCCAGCCATTTAAGGCTGGCCAAAATGGCTGTGTGATCTGCATGGGTTAATACTTGATCGAAACCTAAAGTATGTAAGTCTTCAAGGATCAGTAAGGTTTCTAGTTCGCTGCGCTGAATGTATAAACATTGAGGCACGCTGTTTTCGCTTTGACGATCATTATCACTGCCACTGCCACTGCCACTGCCACATAGCTGAGCGTAGTGCTGATACCAGTTAGCTTCAACTTGATAAGATTTGAGTTTACGTTGATGTGATAGGGCGCTATTCCAGCCCTTGGGATGCGACTCTGGCTGTGGCAGTTTAATGTGTTTAACGATAACAGATGAATATTGGCTACCAGTAAGCTTAGCGCGAAATAGTTCGCCATAACCGCCCCATAGGGATTGAATTACCTCAATCTCGCTTATACTTTGAGCTTTTAATGCCGTGGTAATCTTGCTAATAACTGCTTTATCTATCGTCATTAAACCCTTACTTTCCCTTTTTGATGTTGTAGCCACTTCATAAAACCATAATCTAGCTATTGTGCCAGAATTTTACTTAATAGCTAAAGTGATAAGCTAATCGATTGATAATTGCTCAACTAAGAATAAAACAAGTTATTGGCTGCTGTTTTTACGCAGCAGTGATTGAATTTTATCCCCAATAGCGTAGTTTTAGCGTAAAGCCCCAAACGAGAGTGGTTATATGAAGCCAGGTAAGAACGATACTAAATTGCTTAAACTCGCAATGGAAATTGGTGAGGGTTATGCAAAACGTCGCGGTTTTGAAAACTTTGGTGTTGGTATATCGCCAAAAGATAAAGTGGAATGTATTTACCGTTTATTGGTGCAAGATGGGCTAATTCAAGCATTAGCTGAAGATAATGATGATGGCCCAAATCGTAAGCATAAATTGATTTTGTGGATCAGTCGCCAACTTCCTGAAGATCATCCCCTTAAAAACTAACCCATGGGTGAGTTGCTTAGTTATTCCGATTACGTAAAAAGCCGAGATGTTCTCGGCTTTTTTAATGGCGACTGGAATGTAAAACTTATCCTTTCAGTTCTACTTCAATGTCAGTTTCTTCTGGTGATTTCATCACATCTTTAGGTTTAGTGACACTGCCCACAGGTGGGTAGGGCACTGTGCCTTTAAATTCATCACGGGTAGCTTCGCTGTAATTGGGAAAAGGTAAGGCATCTTCCTCGATTAATTGTTTAATGGTTTGCTCCGCTTGTTGTTGTACCTCGACGTCTGCGCTGCTGGCATTTTGTAGCATGACATTTTGACCAATAGGGGCAATTTTAATGTCTAACTGCTTTAAAATATTCAGTAAGTGAAAGTTTAAATCCTCAGCAATACCAAAATATTCATTGATATCACCGGTATCGATATAGGCATTTACGTTGACGACAAACGCATCACGCTCAATGGCAAGAAAACGCGCCCGCTGAGCAATCTCTAACACTCTGGGGTGTGACAATAATAATTTTCGCAGTTCCATTAACAGCATTTGCAGTTGCTCTTTACTGGTATCAAGGCTAATGCGCAGATCGTGCTTATAGCGGCGACGATCGATAACAGAGAAGTTTTCTAACTCTTGGGATGAAAATACCGAGTTAGGGATATGCACTACGGTGCGATCGAGTTTTCTGATCCGTGTCGAGCGTAAGCCAATTTCTTCAACTACGCCCATAGTGGTGCCAAAGCGGCAAAAATCCCCCGGTTTTATTGGTCTTGCTGCATATAAAGTTAATGCGCCGAAGACATTTTCTAATGGTTTTTGCGCCGCCAAGGCAATGGCTAAACTGCCGACACCTAGGCCGGTTAAAATGGTGGCCATGTTGTATCCTGAGCTTTCAAACCACATTAAGGCAATAACCACCACAATGACGATTTTTAATATTGCTACCATAGGCCTGAGTAAGGCCACGGAGTAGCTTTTATCTTGATCGTTTAATTGCTTGGATTTTATTGCGGAATACAATTCCACTAAACCTAAAATTAGAATGGTGTTGGCGATATACAGCAAGGTGCTGTTATCAAACCAAACCCTTGCCCTAATCGATAAACCTAATGACAGCGCCACATATTGCAAGCTCGAAAGATATAAAAACCAGCGCAAGCTGTTGCCTGAAAAACGGGTTAATCCAGCCAGTTTATGTTCAAATTTAGCGGCAATGGTTTTGGCGGCAATGCTGATTAATCCGGTGGCGATCCAACCAAAGAAAATACACAGAATAAAGATCAGCAGTTGCCAGTTTTCCATATGGAACATGGTGAATTGCGGTAAAACGTTAGCCAGTGCTTCGATTTGCGGGCTGTAGCCATATTCGTCCCATAGCTCAGGAACTTGGGCTATAGTGGCGTTAGAGATCTTCCAAATTTTGCCTTTTTTACCGTCTGGAACTCGCTGTAAATAGACCGGAACAGGGCCTTTACTGGTTTCTAGTACCCCTAACAAATCACGATAGCTTGGCAGTTTATCGTTAAGGTGTCCTTCTGGTTGATCGCTGATCTGCGAAAGGTCGAGGATGTTTTGTTTATTCCATAATATCGCCAGTTTACGCAGTAAATCGGCACCATCTTCGGGATTAATATCTTTGGGCAGGTAACGCAGATCAATAAACTCAGTGGCAGCTTCCCAGTCGTTTTCTTGTACCGCTCGACCGATTTCAATGAGGGCTGATAAAGGAGTTTCGCCATCTCGGGCGAGGGTGAGTCCACCTTGAGCTTCGGCTATGGCTTCACTGCGCTTTTCTGCTTCAGCAACTTTTTTTAAATTGATATCGTCCGCAGCCATGGCGGTTGGCATTAGGCTCGACATCGATAACAACACAAAAGCAGTAAAAAGCGTTCGCCATGTTGTTTGCAGCATGATTTTATCCCTAAAAGTGCAATATCTAGCTCAAATATATGTGTTTTAGCCTCAGACTGCTAGGGCGGCACACTTCTAAGTAAGTAAAAGTTACATAAATGGGTGTCTCAACTTTATCACCAAGATAACTTTTCATATGATACAGCTTCCCAAGGTTTTGTTATCGGCTGGGCAGCGTATTTTTAGCCTTAACTAACGATAAAGAGTTGGATGGATAAAGGGCGCCCTAATAGAAGTCGTTGGCGCTTTTTTTGTGCTTTGAATCCAATTAATCAGCTGGCAGCGGATTACCTTTTAACGAGATTGCGTATCGTAGCAGGGTAAAACCTTCGTCTTCATATTGTCTGATAAACGTCATACCTAACTTTTCAATGATGTTGACTGAGCCAAGATTAAGGTTGACGACTTCGCCGTAAATAATATCTAAATCCATATGTTTCTTAGCATACTCAATACTGGCAAGGTTAGCTTCTGTGGCATAGCCCTTACCCCAAAAATCTGGGTGTAAGCGATAGCCTATATCTACTGCATTAATACGTAAATCATATTTAAACCCACAAAAGCCTATGACTTGTTTGGTTGCTTTTAATTCTACAGCCCAACGAGCAAAACCATATTTCTGGTATTCTGCTAACCAGATGTCCTGAATAATGTTTTTTGCATCTTCGATGTTATTACACATGCCTGCATCGCCAGTGTAGCGGTTGACTTCCTCTGAATTAAACTCAAGCACAGCCTTTGTATCGCCAAGATTAAATTCACGAATGATTAGGCGTTCAGTTTCGATTATTATTGTCACTTTTATTTCCTTGGTTCTTGGATTGGTGCATCTGCTCCAGATGCACCTGCTCCAGATGCATTAGTGATGTCATAGTAAGCTTGATAAGCAAAGCGGCCGATGGCGATAACGATCAGAATAATAATGATCCGGCTCATGGTGCCAGAAGCCGTGGTGGCTTTTTGCATTTTGATCGGCGATCTTTTTTTGCCACTGTTATTTCGTGTTGAGTTTTGGTGAGCATGGCTGTCTGATTTTGTGGCAACTCCCACTATTTGCGCTTCGATCGCCTTAATTTTACCGTCAGCTTGCTGCGCTACGATATACGCAATTTGATCACCTTGAATGGGCTTTCTCGCCATATGTTTAAGGGTTGAAATATGAATAAACACGTCCTTGCCACCTTCATCAGGCTCAATAAAACCGAAGCCTTTACTGCTATTCCAGCGAACTAATCGACCTGTTTCCATCATCACGAGTATGTTTCCTTTTTGAACGGCTAAATGTTTACAACACATTATAAAATTGACCAAGGCTATGCTAGGTTATTAATTCAATATAATAAATAGTAATTATCAGCGACTACGACTTTTAGCAGTCAAGCTTCTCAGTCAAGATGAACAGTCAACAAGGAAGACACCATGACATTATCAGCACGCTTAACAGCCATACTAACAGCATTGTCGATATCACTGGCTTTAGCAGCAACGATAACCACCACCTCGTTACGCGCTGTAGATCTTGATGATTCAGTGACCAAAGCATTACCACAACTTGAACAGCTTTATACTCACCTTCATCAACACCCTGAACTGTCCTATCAAGAGAAAAATACCAGTGCCAGAATGGCAAAAGAGTTACGGCAATTAGGTTTTGAAGTCACTGATAATTATGGCGGCTACGGCGTGGTGGGCATATTCAAAAATGGCGACGGGCCTACGGTGATGATCCGCGCCGATATTGATGGTTTACCTATTATTGAACAAACGGGCAAAGCTTATGCATCGACAGTGACAACCCAAGATGCACATAACAATACTGTGGGCATTATGCATGGCTGTGGCCATGATATTCATATGACCAGCATGATTGGCGCAGCCGAGCAATTGATGTTGCACAAGTCAGCTTGGCAAGGCACTTTGATGATGGTAGTCCAGCCTGCAGAAGAAATGGGCGGCGGCGCAAAAGCCATGCTCAAGCAAGGTTTATTTAGCGAGTTTCCCACTCCTGATAAGGTGTTAGGTTTGCATGTCAGTGCATCTATTCCTGCTGGTAAAGTCGGCTCTATTAGTGGTTATGCATTGGCCAATGTGGATTCGGTGGATATCAGCATTAAAGGCAAAGGTGGCCATGGTGCTTACCCCCATTTAACTATCGATGCTGTGGTTCTGGCGGCGCGCACAGTATTAGCATTGCAAACCATTCCAAGCCGTGAAGTGTCACCCCTTGAGCCAAACGTGGTCACAGTGGGTTCAATTCATGGCGGCTCAAAACATAATATTATTTCCAATGAAGTGAAGCTGCAATTAACTCTGCGATCATATAACCCTGAAGTACGTGAGCAGCAAATCGCTGCCATAAAACGTATCACTAAGGGCATTGCGATTAGTGCGGGTTTACCTGATGAACTGATGCCTGAAGTGTATGTGCATGAAGATGAAAAAATACCTTCGACCTATAATGACCCAGCATTGGCTGCCCAAGTTAAGGCCAGCATTGAAGCTGAACTAGGAAAAGATAATGTGGTGCTAGCGCCACAGGTTATGGCCGGAGAAGATTTTGGCTTATATGGCCGAACTGAGCAAAATATTCCGATCACTTTATTTTGGTTAGGGGCTGTTGAGCCAAGCGTGTATCAAGCCAGTATTGATAGCGGCGACAGCTTGCCATCATTGCATTCGAGTAAGTTTGCCCCAGATTATCCGTTAACTATCAGCACCGGCGTGCGGGCAATGACACGCGCGGCAATGGATTTGTTTAATAGTAGCAAATAAGCTTACTTTATCTGACTTAAAGCATGACGCTTATTTATAGCCTGAAGCATAGGATAAACGCTATAATTGAGCTTAACTTTTCGTTGTTAAATTGAGATCCCATGACCGTTATTTTTACCACCAATGTTGGCGATATCCATATTGAACTGGATATGGAAAAAGCCCCTGTTAGTTCGAAGAATTTTTTACAGTACTGTCAGGATGGCTTTTATGATTACACTATTTTTCATCGGGTGATAAAAGGCTTTATGATCCAAGGGGGTGGTTTTACTGCCAAGATGAAAGAAAAGCCCACTCGCGATCCTATCGTTAATGAAGCTAATCGTGGCTTGAGTAACACACTTGGCACCATAGCAATGGCAAGAACCGATGCGCCGCATTCGGCCACCGGGCAGTTTTTTATTAATACTGCTGATAATAGCTTTTTAGACCACACAGCGACCACCAACAGCGGTTGGGGTTATGCGGTTTTTGGCAGAGTGGTTGCCGGTATTGAAGTGGTCAAAGAAATTGAAAAAGCTAAAACGGCCACGGTAGCAGGTCATGACGATGTGCCTAAAACGGCGATAGTGATTGAGAAAGTCACCATTATCTAGTGAGCTATTAGCGCTGTTGTTAATCGTGCGGCTGTGAAAGAAGGGAAAGCCATGAGTCTATCTGTAGAAGATAATGCCCAATTAGTGCAGGCTAAGCAGTTACTTGAAAACCCCGGCTTAGCAGCCAAAATCACAGATTTTATTGGCTCGCCCATTGAGCAAGGTTTTGCGCTACTGCCTAAAAGTGTCAGTAATGGTATTGGCAAAGTCACAGAAATGGCGTTGATGAAAGCCTCGGATGCGGCGCTATTTACCATGAAAAACATCCCCCATGAGCAATCTTCTGATCGTTGGCACAAACTCGGTGTTGCAGTGAGTGGTGGTGTGGGGGGCTTTTTCGGCTTAAGCGCATTGGCATTAGAGCTACCGATTTCAACCACCATCATGTTGCGATCCATTGCCGATATTGCTCGCAGTGAGGGTGAGCAACTCGATGAAGTGGCCACTAAAATGGCCTGCATAGAAGTCTTTGCCCTAGGGGGTGAGTCAAATGATGACGATCAAGCTGAAAAAGGCTACTTTGCGGTGCGCACCGTGTTAGCCAATTCAATTGCTGAAGCCGCTGAATACGTTGCCACTAAAGGCTTTAGTAAAGAAGCTGCGCCAATGATGGTTAAATTAGTGACCGTGGTGGCAGAGCGCTTTGGCGTGCAGGTGACTCAAAAGGTGGCCGCTCAAGCTGTACCTGCCATAGGCGCTGCGGGTGGGGCGATCATTAACACCTTATTTATCGATCATTTTCAAGACATGGCAAGAGGTCACTTTATCGTGCGTAAACTTGAGCGTAAGTACGGTGAAGAACTAGTAAAGCTAACCTATCAGACACTTTGATCTTGGCAAGATAAGTTGTTAGTCAATTCCTATTCCTTTTACAGCTTGAATCGTTCTCGATACGTAAGTGGTAACAATTTCACTGTATGAACTTTATTCAATCAAGGTTATCTTAACTATATAAGTTAAAGATAATGTTTAAGGATATGTTTTCAGGATGAATAAATTAACCCGCGCGCTATTGGTAGCAAGCTGTTGTATTTTACCTTTTATCCATCCAGCTTTTGCTGCAGATACAGAGCTAAAATTCACCACTTTTACAGTTGATACCGAATTTGAACTGACTCATCCAGTATTAAGCGTTAACTTACTCGATAATGAGGGCAATGAGTTACTAGCACTGGGTGTTGATGATGAACATCAGCGCTGGTTTGCTGTATACGGCATTGTCGATAAGCAATTAGTGATGCTAGATAAAGTATTATTAAACAAAGATATTTATAGCTTTGATATTAATGAAATCGACTCTAATACTGATAGCATGCTTGCGCTGCAACAGCTGTATTTCGTCACTGCAGAGCAATTACTACGTTATGCCCCAGTTACGGCTAATAGCGCTATTAACAAGCTAGATGTGAGTATGCTCCCAGCAGATGCGATCTCCGCTGATGACATGCTAGTGCAAGATCCTTCAGCTTCACTTTCACCTAAACAAATTACCAGCCAACAAACAGATACTGCAGCAAAACCGCTTTCTGGTGAGTTAGTTGCCGTTGCTGATATTAATTCATTAGCTGTTACAGGCCATGCTGATTTTATCTCTCGTGGTGATTTTGTCAGTGATATTAATAATGATGATATTGCTGATGTACTGATAAGTGACTTTAGAGAAATGCATGTATTGCTCGGTGCTGGTAATACTCAATTCATCCGACAATCACTGCCGTTACTGCCTCAAGTTGAGCTGACCAATAATGGCGCTGAATATAGCCGCGCTACGCTTTATCACAGTGATATGAACTTTGATGGTCGCGATGATATTGTCAAAGTCGGTGAGGGCTCGCTCGAAGTGTATTATCAAAACGATCAAGGGCAGTTCGCCGCGATCGCAGAATATATTTCGGTGAGTCAACCCATCAGTGGTATTGATTGGTGGAATAAGCGTGATGCCTATGGCAAATCATTAGATCAAAGTGATTTGCTATACCGTAAAGTTGAGCGTATTGGTGATGTGAATGGCGATGAGATTACTGACTTGGTGGTCAGATATACCAAAAGCTCTGGGGTGTTTGATCGTACCAATGACTATGAAATTTACTTAGGACGTAATAACGATGGTGTGGTGGCTTTTGGCCGCGACCCTGAGACGGTTATTAAAGCTGAAGGCACCTTAACAGGGCTGCGCTTTGATGACATTGATAATGACAATGTCGATGAGGTGATTGTATCAGGCTTTGATATTAGCATTTCGCAGATCGTAAGCGCCTTACTGTCAGGCAGCATTGATCAAGATGTACATGTATTTAAAATGAACACAGCGAGCCAGTTTGCAGATAAAGCCAATGTCAGTAAAGAGGTTGAATTAAACTTCAGCTTAACTTCAGGCCAAAGTGGTGAACCTGTAGTGGCGTTAGCGGATATCAATGGCGATGGTTATAAAGAGTTATTATTGTCTGATGACAATGAAACCTTAGACATTTATCTGGGTCAGGCTGGTAGCGCGCCTTTTAGTAAACGATCTCAGCAATGGGATATGATCATTCCAGTTGAAGGTTCGATGCTGTCGGCAACCGATATCAATGCCGATGGTAAAGATGATTTATTACTTAAATTTGGCAAACAAGATCCTGACAATCTGCAGCGAAGCTTCTCAGTACTATTGGCGCAGTAATCAGTTTTAAGGCTTATAACGCCTCAAAACACACACGAAAAGAACCAGCAATCACTTGCTGGTTTTTTTGTGCTTTCAATTTGGTTTTGGCGATTAAATGAACTACAAAATGACTAATTAAATGATGCCTTTATTGATAAAACCGATGTGAATAGGGCTAAATATTAGTGAATACTGAAACTGATCTAGATCATAAAATCGATTAAATATTGTAAAAATCAGTTTAGATTTTTGCTGATCTAAGTACACTGCATCTAAACATGTAAATATTATGCATGATTAAATTCAGGAGCAAAGTGATGTTTTGTATTCAATGCGAACAAACAGTTAGAACCCCAGCAGGCAACGGTTGTAGTTATTCTCAAGGTATGTGCGGTAAGTTAGCATCTACGTCAGATCTACAAGATTTATTAATCTACATGTTGCAGGGCGTTTCTGCTTATGCGGTTAAGGCGCGTCAGTTCGATATCATCGATGCCGAGATTGATACCTTTGTTCCTAAGGCATTTTTTGCCACATTAACTAATGTGAACTTTGATGATGGACGTTTAGCTGATTACGCACATCAAGCTCAAACTTACCGTAACAAGTTAAAAGCGGCATACGAACAAGCCTGCGCTGAAAAAGGCGTTGCTGCTGAAGAAGTGATAGCTCAAGCTGAATTTAACTTAGCGGCTTCTCAGCCTGAAATGCTACTACAAGCTCCAGTTGCACTGCCAAACCGTGGTGACGATGTTAATGAAGACATCATGGGCTTACGTTTACTTTGCTTATATGGCCTTAAAGGCGCAGCAGCTTACATGGAGCATGCACGTGTACTTGAGCAAACTGATGCCGATGTGGCCGGTGAATTTCACCAAATCATGTCATTCCTTGGCGAAGACTCAGTTGATGGCGACAAGCTATTTGCTACCGCAATGGAAATCGGTCAATTAAACTATCGCGTAATGGCGATGTTAGATGCGGGTGAAACGACGGCATTTGGCCACCCTGAGCCAACTGAAGTAAACACCAAATCATTTAAAGGTAAGGCGATTTTAGTGTCAGGTCATGACATGAAAGATTTAGAACTTATCTTAGAGCAAACCGAAGGTAAGGGCATTAATGTCTATACTCACGGCGAAATGTTACCAGCATTAGCTTACCCAGCATTTAAAAAGTTCTCACATTTAGTGGGTAACTATGGCAGTGCTTGGCAGAACCAACAGCGTGAATTTGGCACTTTCCCTGGCGCTGTTGTAATGACTTCAAACTGTATTATCGACCCAAATGTCGGTGATTACTCAGACCGTATTTTCACTCGTAGCATTGTTGGCTGGCCTGGTGTTTCTCACATCGAAGGTGAAGACTTTAGCGCTGTGATTGATAAAGCGCTTGAGCTTGAAGGTTTTAGCTACGATGAAATTCCACATACCATTACTATTGGTTTTGCGCGTAATGCCTTAATGGAAGCGGCGCCAACAGTAGTTGAAAACGTTAAGAATGGTTCTATTAAGCACTTCTTCTTAATCGGCGGTTGTGACGGCGATAAATCTGAACGTAGCTACTTTACTGACTTAGCTAAATCAGTGCCTGATGACACCATTATCCTGACCTTAGGGTGTGGTAAGTACAAGTTCAACAAACTTGAGTTTGGCGATATTAATGGTATTCCACGTTTATTAGATGTGGGTCAATGTAACGATGCTTACTCTGCTATACAGTTAGCGTTAGCATTAAAAGATATTTTTGACTGTGATATCAATGAACTGCCTTTAAGCTTGGTACTGTCTTGGTTTGAGCAAAAAGCGATTGTGGTGTTACTGACACTATTATCACTGGGCGTTAAAAACATTCGTACAGGCCCAACTCCGCCAGCGTTTTTGACTGAAAACTTAGCAAAAGTGTTAGAAGACCAATTTGGTTTACGTAACACCACTGATGTTGAGTCAGATCTTAAAGCGATGATTAATGCGGCTTAAATAGTGGTTATTGGGTGATATAGGCTTAGCGCTTATATCACCTTTTTATTGTCTGTTTTTTACTTTCTACTTCTAACACATGGTTTCCCATACAGGTGCAATATGAGTTCATCAGGATTTTCATTTTCAGCAGCATTATCAGTAGCCCAATCAACTAAAGATGACAAAAAGCCAGCTGATAAGGTAAAAGCCACCCCGAGTTTCTCAATGTCGGGTGCACTTGCTGCTAAAGCAAAGACACCGGCTGAGATTACAGCCACTGCTGATAATAAAAAGACCACGAACTCCCATGAATCTCTACTCAAAGCGGATGATTGGCAACGGGGTGAAGTGCAATTGCGCTGTACTGAAAAATGGCATGAAACCCATGATGTAGTGAGCTTTCGCTTTCAAGGCTTATCACCAGTTAAGTTTAACTATAAGCCAGGACAATTTATTACTTTCAAGTTAGAGATTGATGGCGAGCTGGTATACCGCAGTTATACCATGTCATCGTCTCCATCTAGACCTTATTCTATTGTGGTGACGGTTAAACGTATTCCTGGTGGTAAGGTTTCTAACTTCTTAGCGGATAGCGTTAACGAAGGTGATGTTATTACGTTAATGGGGCCGGACGGCGCGTTTAACTTAGTGGATATAGCAGCTGAAAAGTATTTATTTTTAAGTGCAGGCAGCGGTATTACGCCAATGTATTCAATGTCTCGTTGGCTGCTCGATACCAAAGTCGGCAGTGATATTGCGTTTGTGCACAGCGCTCGAACAGATGAAGATATTATCTTTGCTGATAGCTTAGGTGCGATGGCTTATCGCAGTGCTCAATTTCAATTAAGTTACCTGCTTGAAAATGCAGATGAGCTTGTTGAAGGCGTTAATCATACTGGCAACGACAGCCGTATGTTAGGCCGTATCGATATTGAAAAGCTGCAAGCATTAGTGCCTGATTTTATGACTCGCACCATTTTTGTGTGTGGCCCAGAGCCTTACATGGTGTCAGTTAAATCCTTGATTGAAACCAGTGGTTTCGAGATGAAAAACTTCCATCAAGAAAGCTTTACTGGCGCGGTTAAATCACCCCCAAGCAGCACAAATACTGCGGCTACAACTAGCAACTTCATGCTTTCAATCAAGGATAAAAAAGTTGCATTATCGGCTGAGCAAACCTTACTTGATGGCATAGAGTCTGAAGGGCTACCGATAATCGCAGCGTGCCGAAGTGGTGTGTGCGGCGCCTGTAAGTGCCAGGTGACCTCAGGGACTACTGAATCTAGCAGTACCATGACATTAACAGCTGAAGAAATTGCCGCAGGGTATGTATTAGCGTGCTCGACTAAAATCACTTCAGATGTCAGCTTAAAAATGTAAGCTAATTTGCAGCAAGATTTAATTTAAGAACAGTCAGCTATGCTGACTGTTTTGCTTTGTGGCAAAAATAATAAATGGGGCGCCTTATCCCCTTAGCTAAGAATGATCAGTTTGCTTGCAGGACATGAGATGCAATAAATCCGACCCAACTGGCGATAAGCAACACCCAGGGTAAATATGACTTCTGAGACTGTGGCGGCTGCTGCTGTTCAACTACATCATGGTTGAGCTGGTTTTTAGCTTTAAGATTCTGTTTCCGCTGTTTATCAGCCCCACGAGCTTTGGCTTTCTGCAACTTCTTATATTCAGCTATACCTTTCTCAATACCTTGAGCGATGAGTTTGGTCTGTTCTTTGGTTTGTGAAGGTTTTTGAGTAGCCTTAGCCATTTTCATTGCTTCAGCTTGGGTTTCTTGAGAGATACTTTTTGCCATGTTGCTCTACTTCTTGATTAGATTGCTGCTTAGTTACTACTTTAACAGCCTCGTGGGCGGCTCACTATAGCCAATCAGCGTCTAGATGATAATTCAGTAGGTTAATTTTTGTTAAACCATGAGCTAACGCAATAGTGGAATAGTGATTGTGTCGTAAAATAGCTTTTTAACTGTTGAGGAATTCTAATGTCAAAATCAATTCATGGTCGTAACGTTATCAAATTGATGAAAGATCAAAATACCCCGCAGCCACAACAACAATGGCTGGCGTTGATGGCAGCAGAATTTGGTGAAAATGCAGAGTTTCATACTTGTCGTGCCAGTGATATGAGCGCCGCACAGTTAGTTGAACTGTTTATTAGCAACGGTCGTTTAACTGAAACTGAAGCTGGTTTTGTGATTAATCAATGTGGCCACTGTGCAGGTAAAGAAACCCAAGAGGCAACGGCTTAGTCGCGGATTCGGTTTTCTTTAAGACAAAAATGCCAGTCACTGACTGGCATTTTTGTATCTGTGTTTAGCTTTAACTAAGCCCTAAAGCGAGCGGTTAAACTCGCGTATTAAGCGCTAGCCCATAAAGCTTAAATAGCCTTGCAAGATAATGGCATTCACAATATCAATAAAGAATGCCCCTACAATAGGCACTACCATAAAGGCTTGTGGCGACGGACCTGTACGTGAAACTAATGCGCCCATGTTCATTACCGCAGTTGGGGTTGCGCCCATACCAAAACCACAATGACCACCAGCCATCACTGCAGCGTCATAGTTTGAGCCCATTAATCTAAAGGTAACAAAGTAGGCAAACACCGCTAAAATAGCCGCTTGAGACACTAAGATGATTAATAGCGGTACCGCTAAATCAAATATTTCCCACAGCTTTAGGTTCATCAATGCCATTGCTAAAAACAGTGACAAGGACACAGTACCTAAAATATCAACACATTCACTGTTGATTTTGTAGCCGCGACTCAACTCAGTGGCGTTGGTGATGACCACGCCAAAGAATAAGGCATAAACAAAGTCAGGCATTTTTAACCATGCAATATCCATGGAGCTAACAAATTTGCCGAACCACTTAGCCCCTGCCACACATAGCAGCAGAATGAATAGCACTTCTAAAATTTTCTTACCGGTAACGCGATCAATTTCTAATTGGTCATAGGTTACTAAGTCAGGATGATCTACGTGATGATTACCACCCACACCATATGAAGAAACAAGATTATGTTTATTGATAAGGCGCTGGGCAACTGGACCACCAATAATACCGCCCATGACTAGACCAAAGGTGGCCGCTGCCATGGCAAACTCTAAAGTATTAATACCATAGTTGTCTTGGAAGGTTTGCGCCCAAGCAGCACCCGTGCCGTGACCACCTGATAAGGTAATTGAACCAGCGATTAAGCCCATTATCGGCTCTAGCCCTAAAGCGCTGGCTAAGCTAACGCCCACCGCATTTTGAATAATGATATATAAAGATGCAATGCCTAAAAAGACAATGACCTTAGTACCGCCTTTCATTAATAGCTTATAACTTGCCGCTAACCCCACGGTACTGAAAAACATCAGCATCAAGGTATTTTGCATTGAAAGAGTAAATTCTAAACTGATTTTGTTGAAGTGTAATATGGTGATTACGCCTGCAACGATAAGTCCACCCACGATGGGTTCTGGGATATTATATTTTCTGAAAGAAGGTACGTGTCGATTAATTGTATGGCCAATGAATAGTACCAAAATTGCCACGAGGAAAGATTCAAGCTCTCCAATAGAATAAACAGTATTCATGGAACTCCTTTTGTTTTGCACTGAATGAGTTACACAATGTGATTAGATATCACAATTAGATATGCATAAATATTTTGCTTTAATTTATTAGTTATATTGATTATAGAGGAACTTAGCGGTAAATATCATGGGGATTGCCTTAAAAGGCCAAGTGTCGTTCATTTGTTGAGCTGATTTAACAAGTTATTAAAAGCTAAACCCTTGATGTTAATTGCAAAGGTGGTTTTGTTAGCTTAATTGCACTGCTTATGTTGTGAATTTGCAGGTGGAGAATCTGAGTTTTGAGGAATAAAAAGTCACTTTAGTGACTGTATCTGGCTCTGTTTAAGATAAATAATTGCCGCTAGACTCAATCAAAGCAGATTACATAGTATGTTTTATGGTGTGTGCTATTTATTCTAAAACTGAAAAATTGCTCATTGGAGTGGTTTGCCGATGCTGATGTTTATAGATATATGAGCGAAATAAAAGGAAGTTCATTTCGCTCATATAGCGCTGGCTAGAGCGGGCGAATAGGTACTTTTATGTACTTTAAATAAACCTGTAACAGCCAAATGCTAAAGGGTATTAATCAACAGCAACCATGACATTACTGGCTTTAATAATCGCGTAAGCATTGCCGCCCACGGTTAAGCCAAGTTGCTGACAAGACTTTTTAGTGACTACTGATGTGATCTCAACTCCTGGTGCAAGTTCAATGACCACTTCATTGTTTACAGAACCCTCTTCGATTGAGGTGATTTTACCAACCAGTGAATTACGAGCGCTGATTTTCATAATATTTAAATTTCCTATTAATGAGTCAATATGCTGATATTAATTATAAAAATAAGGTATTTATAATTTTTAAAGCGAAATGTATGGCTCGTTCCACTGTGCGTAAAAATGAACCATGAGCCTAAGTTTAATTGATAAATTCAATTTTGCTTGTTCAGAGGTTAACTTTTGCGAGGGATAAGTGCTAAAAAATTAGTAAAACCTAATGGGTTAATTGATGGGCGTTATGAATAGAAAATAATGGCCTATAAAGTAAAAAGCCAGCTTGTATCTATGATGCAAGCTGGCTTTTTTTATCATTAAGAATCAATCAATCGTTAGTGCGACAATCTTAAGGGGATGGTTGTCATCAAAAGAAGGGAAGTCTTCATGGCAATTTAACCATTCAATTGAGCTGACACTGCGGTCTTGTTTTTCAACACAGCGCACTAAGCTGTTGAGCCAGGCTTGTCGTTCCACTTTGGCGACATTGTTACAGCACACTATGGTGCCACCACTTTTTGTTGTTAGCATTGCAGGCTTAAATAAACCTTGGTAATCATTAATCAGATCAACGGTGCCAAATGGGCTTTTTGCAAAACGTGGGGGGTCCAGAAAGACTAAATCAAATTGAGTCGCGGCTAGCTTGGGATATTTAGGTAATTTTTGCCCGCGGCGGCCACCGACCTTAAGACCAGCTAATTGACGCAGCGCAGGAAAAGCATCGCTTTGAATAAACTCACAAGTATCTGCTACCTCATTGAGCTCAGCATTCTTTTGGCCTGCAGCCAAAGCAAATGATGAGAAATCCACATTAACTGCCCGAGTTGCACCGCCCATGGCTGCTGCAGTGCCAATACCGCAAGTGTATGAAAATAGGTTTAGCACGGTTTTGCCTTGGCTATTGGCTCTTACATATTCTCTACCGATACGCATATCGAGAAACAATAACGGGTCTTGGCCTTCATGGCGTAATTTTGAGGTGAACTTGATGCCATTTTCTTGGATAACTTGCTCTGAACAGGCAAAGTCATTGAAGTCATCAGCAAGATTATTTTCAATGCGTGAATTACGTTTAGCACGGTCATTGTAGATAATAGGTAACTCAATATGTGCGTTAAGGACTTCAGTTATTTGCGCAAGCTGTTGCTCAGTTAAGGTCTGATGGAATGTTTGAATGAGCCATGCATTACCATAACGGTCAATATTAAGACCATTTTCGCCTTCAACTGTGCCATGAAATACCCGAAAACAATCGGTTTGTTGAAGCGCTGCTTGTTTAAAAAATTCAGCGCGTTGATTAATGGCGTGAGTAAGAGAAGACTGCAATGACATAATTGTGCTCGTTAGCATTAAAAAGGCAAAAAGGGATTATATCAAGCTTCGAGTTACTTGTCGGTATGTGTTACCGCTTCTGAAGGAGGATTTATATGCCCTCTGTAACAAGCACTGAAATCAAGCTCTCATATTTATTTTTAAAAGTAACAAATTGTAGCCTTAGCCATATTTTTCATCGAAAATATCCACACTCTTTAACGAAATCTGTTACCTTTTTACATCCTGTAAATATCTGAAAATAATCGAAATAGTTTTTTATATTGTAATTGTCGAGCGAAATAGCAGATGACTCTAAGTTGGGGTTGTAAGACCATTTATGCTCCGTCAACTCAAGAGTATGCCGTAGCGGTTCTCTGCTTTAGTTATTCCAAGTATTCGCTATTTGATTAATTTTTCGATTTAGTTAGTTGTAAACGACGAGGTTCACTTGAATCACCTGCTGCGCCATTCACTATTACCCGTATTATTGCTTTTTTTTTGCGGTATTTTTTCGACCGCAGCAACTGCAGCAAAGCCGCCAGTTTTCGATTTATTAGATGAGATTGCCTGCATTGAACACGGGCCGCAATTAACGGCGTTATATCTTGGGGCTGATAAAGACCCTGAAGGCACCTTAACGGCTTTAGAGCAACTAAAATCCCAAGGTGTTATCGATGGTAATGACTATTTTAAAACCATTTATTATCTGATCCTTTATAACGTTCAATTTGTACTGTCTGATGTTGAGGCGGCAGAAAAAACCACTAAAACCTTATATCAATTTGGCCTAGATAGCGGCCAAGACTGGATTGTGGCCGAAGGCCTAACCATTAAAGGCACCTTGGCGGCGAGAAAAAGTGAAGGTAAAAAAGCGCTGCGACTGATAGAGCAAGCGATCAGCTTAGCCGAACAACTGCATTATGACCGCTTACTGGCTCGTGCACTTAATATACGAGGCATAATTCACTCACGTAGTTTAGCTTATGAATTAGCGATTGAGGATTATCAAAGAGCGATTAAACTGGCTGAAACCACCAATAATAGCGATTTTGTATTTAAGTTATATTCAAATATATCAGTGCTTTATTCTATGGTTGAAGATTGGCCTAGCGCGATTGAATACAATAAAAAAGCCACTGAGTTATATCTTAAAAGTGATAATGTCAGCTTTGAGTATTTAGTGATTCTATACAGTAATGCTAGTAACAATATGCTAGAAATTAATGATATAGAAGCGGCGACCCAATACAGTGAAAAAAGCATTGCCGTGGCACGGGAGTCCAATAATAACCAGCTTATTGTCAATGCGCTAATGACCCAGACCCACTTATTAATTAGTCAGCAACTCTTTGCTGAGGCTGAGCCAGTGGCAATGGAATGTGTTGAGCTCGCGAAGCAAGTGCATGATCAATTACCTTATAACGAATGCTTAATGGGTCTCGGCGAGGTCAGTTTATTTAAGGGTGATAGCGCCACTGCTGGTGATTATGCCAACAATGCCATGGCCGGGCTTAAGGCCATTGATAACCAGGACTCACTATTAAAGTCCTATGAATTATTGGCGCGAGTCTATCAAGCACAGCAGCGATACCCTGAGGCCATTGAGCAATTAACCACTTATTATGAAGGCACCCAAAAGCTGCTTTTCAATCAGCGTGAAGAACAGTTATTTGCCTTAAAAGCCTTGTATGAAGGCCAGCTTCAAGATGAAAAAATTGCCTTATTAACCGCAGAAAATGAACTGAAGGCCGCCACACTTGATAAAAAAGAGCTACAAGAAAGAATATGGTTGTTAGCTTTGGCTATTTTAGCTATTGGCTTAGTGTTATTAATTAGACGTTACTTTTTAAGTGAAAAGAACATCGATAGCCTGCGAACATCAAATAAAAGTTTGTATAAAGCTTCAAATAACGATCAACTCACAGGACTACACAACCGCCGCTATATCGAGCACTTTATTCATCATGAGCTAACCGCATTTCCGAATGCTTATTATTGTATGTTGATGATTGACTGCGATAACTTTAAAAAAGTGAACGATAATTATGGTCATGATACTGGGGATATCGTGCTCACAGAAATTGCCAAGCGTTTATCGAACAGCATTCGTAAAGGGGATGTATTAGTACGATGGGGCGGTGAAGAGTTTATTATATTATTGCAAGTTGACGAAGCCGACCCCACCTCTCTGGATGAAGTGTTAAGTCGTTTTAATCAGGCGATTAGCACAGAGGCTATTACAACCCCAACAGGCGATTTAATGGTGACAGTATCGATAGGAGCAAGCCAGCCGACTACTGCTAAAAGGCTAGTAGAAGAGTGGGATTCAATCCTCAAACTTGCTGATACGGCTTTATATCAAGCAAAAGATGCTGGACGCAATTGCGCGGTTATTGCAGATAAATAGCTTATTCAGGTAAATGTACTTTAAAGGTTTTATCGGCGATAACTTTGCCGTTTAGCTCTAGGGTCATGCGCCAGTTGCCGACTTTGTTGTCAATTGGCGCCCAAATACAGTCTCCAAGGTAAAACTTCCAATCGTTTTCTTTGATGTACACTTCACCATCGAAAGGCGCTTGAATATTGCCTTCTGCATCGGGAATATCGGGGTGATAAATACAGTAACCTAACACTTGATTTTTGGCTTTGCGAATACGGGTGACAAAGCCAAATTCAATGTCTATTTCAGCAGGCACATGTACGGTGGCTTTTAAAAATCTTGGCAGTTCATCACTATCAGAATCCCATTGACTGAAAATCCCCGCTTGAATAATACTGACATCTGCTTTTAATTTACTCATATCTTGTAGATCTCTATAGCTAACGCTAGTCCTTTCTTTAATCCTTGCTCAGCTGGCTAATAGCGGCTTGCATTGCAAACTCATAGCCCTGAATGCCTAAGCCGCAAATTACCCCGACCGCTTTATCTGATAAATAAGAATGATGTCTAAAAGGCTCGCGAGCATGAACATTTGAAATATGGACTTCAATAAACGGAATATTCACCCCAAGCAGTGCATCGCGCAGGGCGACACTGGTGTGGGTAAAGGCGGCAGGATTGATCACAATAAACTTGGCATCAGTGGCATGAATCGCATTGATAAGTGCATGTTCGGCATTAGACTGGATATGATCAAAGTCTAATTCGGCACCATGGGCTTGAGACTGACACTTTGCCACAATGGTGTCTAAGTTATCGCTGCCATAAAGGCCTGGCTCACGACGGCCTAATAAATTTAAATTAGGGCCATTAACTAGTAAAATCTTGGCTTTGGGCGTCATGCACTTTCCTTAAAATTGCTACTGATGAGTATTGATAATACCGAATAAGGTTAATTTATCATGTAATTATTGCCATAAGTGGATAAATTTTCATGGCTGTATTAAGGCGAGTTTGAAAACGATTGCAGCTTAATAATCAGATTTGTTTTTTCGTAGCGCTTTCGTAGCGCCGCGTTGCTTTTTGGCATCGACTCTGCGGCGTTGACTGCCTTTAGTCGCTTTGGTGGCAATACGTTTTTTTTGCACTATACCGACACTTTTTACTAGCTCAATAAACTGCTCTAATGCCAGCTGACGATTAAAATCTTGGCTGCGGCTTTGTTGGCATTTTATGATCACTTTACCGCTCTTAGTAATGCGATGATCGGCTTTGGCTAATAGCTTTTGCTGATAAAACTCAGGTAGCGATGACTGACGTATGTCAAAAATAATCTGCGCTGCAGTGGAAACTTTATTAATGTGCTGCCCACCAGCGCCGCTTGAACGGATAAATTGCCATTCAATTTCATTATCTTCGATGCTGACGCTGTTGGTTATCTTGATCATTATATGATTCTACTTTTTACCATTTACTTGGGTCTATTTAAGGGGGCTGATTCGAGTTTATTGTTTGTTACCACTTGAGTTTAACAAACTTTTGTTTAGTACTGCGGATAAGATTTGTTACTATCAATAATTATCTAGAAACTAGGCCACATTGACCGTTTGGAGTTGCTTTATGTTGTGCCAAATCCCCGATATCGCTAAAGGCGTTATTAGCTTATTCGTTAGTGGGCGTTTATCTACCCAAGACTATCGCACTCAACTACAACCTTTAATCACAGACTATCGCGAGCAAACTGGTAAGGTTTTCTTATACATAGAGGCGGACGTGTTACTTGAAGGTTGGGATGTCAGCTCCTTGTCTGGGGGCGATAAAGTGCAATTACCCCATTTTGATGCATTAGTGTTTGTCGGTGGCCCTGACTGGGTAGGCAATGCGGTTAATTTACTGGGTCCTTTCATGCAAGGTGAGGTGGCTTGGTTTCCATTAGAGCAAAAACAGCAAGCCATAGCCTGGCTACAACAATAATTTATTTGATTAACCATTCAGGGAATTAGAAAGTATGTCATTAACTCAATCATCTTCAAAAATAGCGGCAGTATTAAGCGCAGGTTTATTAATTATCGGTCTAAGTGCCTGTTCACCAGAAGTAGGCAGTGAGGCGTGGTGTAAGCAAATGAAAGAAAAACCTAGCGGTGATTGGACTGCTAATGAAGCGGCTGATTATGCGAAGCATTGTGTATTTTAATTGATTTTTTAGCATGATAATTTGTGATCTAAGTATTGCTTGATGAATTTAATGGTCGCGAGTGGTGAACTTTCAGTTACACTCGCAGTCATATTTACCGATTCAGTTACACAACTTAATCGCTAAGATTTAATCACTCAGAACCACTAAGGTACGCTTTGCACTCATTGGTCGTTATTCAAAAATATGCCAAGTATATGATCGCCGTTATGTTACTGCAGTTTTTCAGTACTAACTTTGGCGGGCATCAACTGCATCTTGGAGAAAGCGAACAAGAAGACGTAAATCATTCACATTTGGTTTTTTCTGCCCCAGTAGATATTTGTGATAAGAATGATGTTGATAGTTTATTTGCCGTAGCAGACCATCAACATGCGACCAATGATAATACTCAAAACCAAAGCTATGAGCTTTGTTTAGATTGTCAGTGTCACGGTGGTTCAGCCACTGCCATTGGCATTGTGGCTAATCTGCTGCCAAGTATTCCCTTTTCTGAATCACCAAAAACCTTCATTGAAGATTACTTACCGCCTGAATCTCGTCTAAGTTACCGCCCCCCTATCGCATAAATCCTTTTTGATTTTTATGTGATTAATATTATTTCTCACCATTATCTAATTTGTATCAATTCAGCTCAGTAGTGCCATCTAGTCTTTATTGGCTAAATGAGAAACTGTGTATGTGTCTGTCGCTTTTAGCAGTACTAACACACTGAACTTAGATAATTTTTTTACTGAAAAATATTAATCGTAAATTTGACAATAGCGTTTCAGTTAATACTGAAATCTAGGATTTATGATGAGAAAAACCCTCATTGCGACTGCAATTGCGATACCGCTATTTGCAGCTAACGCGCATAGTTCGACACCTGATGTCGACAAAAATATTGGCTCTAATGGGAGTCTCGCGGCACTAACGCAATCACAAACAGCAGTTCATTCAAGTGTGAATGTGTGGCTCCCCGAGTTAATGACGCAATTTGAGCAACTGCCTGAGGTGAGAGCCCAGAAAGTGTTGATGAAGCAAACTAAGCTGGCGTTAACTTCGGCAGATAATGCCATTTATAATCCAGAGCTTGGCTTGGATTATCAAAACGCCCCCGGTGATGACACTTACTCAATCGCAGTGAGTCAAACCATTGATTGGAGTGATAAACGCGGTGAAGCGGTTCGAGTGGCACAGTTAGAATCTGAAATGGTGCTAGCGTCAATTGAACTTAACCGCAGTCAGTTATTATCGCAGCAGTTACTGGCATTGGCTAACCTACAACAGAATCAGAAATTGTTGGCATTTAATCAGCAGCAATTTGATTCAGCCCAAAGGCAATTAGCGCTTGCTAAACAGCGTGCTGAAGTGGGCGATATCTCAATGGTTGAGCTGCAACTGATGCAATTGGATGTGGCCAATAATGCTGCTGACTTAGCGATTGCAGAGCAAGAAATGCTCAACGCAGAAACTGCCGTTTATGGCCTATTAGGGCCAATATTATTTTCAAACCCATCTCAATCTGCTGAAGTCATGACCCATAATTTACTGAATATTGACTACCTTGCCTTAGCTAAAATTCCGAGTTTTCAATCGGTATCGCCGCAATTGCCAGCATTAAAAAGTGCTTATCAACAAGTGATGCTCACCAAGCTGACAGTAAACCAAATGAAAGCTGATCTCGCTGAAGACCCAAGCATTAGCTTAAGTGCTGAGCGCGAAGGCAGTGACAATAAGTTTGCTGTTGGTGTCTCAATTCCATTGCAAATTCGCAATAACTACAGTGATGCAATCGCCACCGCCAGCGAAGATATTAGCATCGCAGAGCAAGCTTATTTAGTGGAAGAGCGACTCATGCAGCAGCAATGGATGCAATTTAATCGAGCGGTGCCGCGGTTGTTACAACGATATCAGCAGTGGGAGGATTTGGTGCAAAAATCAGGTCAGGCTGCATCCTCTGCTTTATCGACGCAATGGCGTAGTGGCGATATTGCCACCAGCGACTATTTGCAAAGTCAGCAGCAAATGAGCAGTAGCTACATTGCCGGCTTAAGGCTGGAGGCAAGCTTGTATGAAAATTGGCTTGCTTGGATGGGCAATAGTGGTCAGCTTGAGCAAATATTGCGTGAGCAATTGACCTCAAGGGATATGACCCAATCACTAAAAATAGCCAATTAAACCCACTATATTAGTTACTGAATATTAAGCATTCTTATGTTGTTGATTGACGTTTATGAACCGATAAACAGTCGCAAATGAACGCTATCGCAAAGCGTTATCAATAACCGCTTTTATATCAGTAAACCCCCGCAATAACTGCGGGACACATAGGTAATAAAGATGAAAAATATGCAACTAAATCCTTCTACACAGGCGATTTATCAATTTAAATCGGATGACATAAGTGCGACCTACTCAAACCGTCTCAAAGGTGGTTTTTTAAGAAGTATTAGCTTTGGGTTATTGATGGCTGTGACTGTTGGTATGGCTGTTGGTATGAGCGGATGTGTTTACGCTAATACGGATGCTGCACAGGCAAATATCCACAGCAGTGAAGAGCATGCTGCAGAAGCTCATGTGACAGAAGAGCAGGCTCCTGAAAATAATGAACCCCAAGATGAAAAAGGCGTAACTGAGACAGCTGCAGCTCTAGTCGAAAAAAGTAATGACACAGTCGATGATCACAGTGATGAAGCGCTGGTATTAAGCGAACAGCAACAACAACTTGCTGGTATTAATGTTGTCAGCCTCAGTGCTGGCACGTTTAATTTAGATGACGTTGCTACTGCCACATTGATTGTCGATCGCGATCGCACCATGACCATAGCGCCGCAATTAGATGTCAGAGTATTAAAGCGCCACGTCGTACCGGGGCAAGAAGTGACTCTAGGACAAGTACTGTTGACCTTAGGGGGGGTCGCAGTTGCGCAAGCTCAGGCTGATTATATTACAGCGGCCGCTGAGTTGAGCCGAGTAAATCGCATGAATAAGAATACCGTAACGGCCAGTCGGCGCTTACTGGCTCAAGTTCAAGCCGAGTTAACCCGAGCAAACCTTGAAGCAATTAAAATGTCGCCTGAACAGATAGTGGCGTTAACTTCAAAGCCGAGTGAAATAGGTAGTTTCAAATTACTGGCACCCATTAGTGGCCGTGTTCAACAAGATGTCGCCATGTTAGGGCAAGTATCTGCAGGCGGTGCGCCATTAATGCAGTTAACTGATGAGTCGCACTTATGGGTTGAAGCGCAACTGTCAGCTATACAAGCTGATGGTATTGAATCTGGCGATAAAGCCATGGTAAAGGTGGGCAAGGTCTCGATTGAAGGCACGATTATTGGTCGTTCGCATGAACTCAACCCGATTACACGTACCGAGCAAGTGCTTGTCAGTATCAATAATACTGAGTACGGCTTGCATGCAGGGCAATTTGCCGAATTATATTTACCTAATGCGCTTAATGGCGGTGTGGTGTTACCCGACGCAGCACTAACTCGCGGCGGTGATGGAGATTGGCAGGTGTTTATTCAAGTTGAGGATGGCTTTGAAGCGGTAGAAGTTGAAGTCGTTGAACGTCAACGTGGCATGAACATGGTTACCGGACTGGCACCAAACAGTCAGGTAGTGATTAGCGGTGCTTTCCTGTTGGCATCTGAATTGGCGAAAGCCGGTTTTGATATCCACAACCACTAGGAAGGAATAAGCCATGTTAGCTAAATTAATAGAGTCTGCCATCCGTAACCGATTGCTTGTCGGCTTAGCCTTGCTATGTATCGCTGTAGCCAGTGCGTTTATGTTACCCAAACTCAATCTCGATGCTTTTCCGGATGTCACCAATGTACAAGTCACTGTCAATACCGCGGCTGAAGGTTTGGCGGCAGAAGAAGTTGAAAAACTGATCAGTTACCCGGTTGAATCGGCAATGTATGCCTTGCCTGCAGTGACTGAAGTGAGGTCATTATCTCGCACCGGTTTGTCGATAGTGACAGTGGTATTTGCTGAAGGCACCGATATTTACTTTGCTCGTCAGCAAGTGTTTGAACAACTGCAAGCTGCCCGTGAAATGATCCCAGACGGCGTCGGGGTGCCAGAAATTGGCCCTAATACGTCAGGGCTAGGGCAGATATATCAATATATTTTGCGTGCAACACCAGAGTCAGGTGTCGACGCTGCAGAGCTTCGTAGTCTTAATGATTACTTAGTCAAATTGATCATGATGCCAGTGAGTGGTGTCACTGAAGTGTTATCTTTTGGCGGTGATGTTCGTCAATATCAAGTACAAATTGATCCCAATAAATTGCTCAGTTATGGCCTGACAATGCAGCAAGTCACCGATGCATTAGAAAGCAATAACCGTAATGCGGGCGGCTGGTTTATGGATCAAGGTCAGGAACAGCTAGTTGTTCGTGGCTACGGTTTATTGCCTGCTGGTGATGCAGGGCTTAAAGCCATTGGCCAAATTTCATTAACCGAAGTCAGCGGCACGCCTGTACGGGTAGCAGATATTGCGACAGTGGCTTATGGCAGTGAAATTCGTGTTGGCGCCGTGACTATGACTAGAAAGCAAGATGATAAAGTCGAAGTCTTGGGTGAAGTGGTCGCGGGTGTCGTACTTAAGCGCATGGGCGCAAATACTAAAGCGACCATTGATGATATCAGTGACAGAGTGGCCTTAATTGAACAATCGCTACCGGAAGGCGTATCGTTTGAGGTGTTTTACGATCAATCTGATCTGGTTAAACAAGCAGTGACGACCGTGGTGAATGCTTTATTAATGGCATTTTTCTTTATTGTCATCATCTTAGCGTTATTTCTAGTCAACATCAGAGCGACCTTACTGGTATTACTGTCTATCCCGATCTCTATTGGTATGGCACTACTTATCATGTCGTATTACGGCATGTCTGCTAACTTGATGTCTTTGGGCGGTTTAGCTGTTGCCATCGGGATGTTAGTTGATGGCTCAGTGGTGATGGTTGAGAATATTTTCAAGCATTTAACCAGAAAGGAAGGCACCTTAGCGGATGGATCAAATACTGATTCCAAAACGACTGACTTAACATCTACCGTTGCCAAAGTGATGAAAGCAGCTAAAGAAGTATGTAGCCCAATCTTCTTTGCTACTGCGATTATCATTGTGGTATTTGCTCCGTTATTTGCACTTGAGGGGGTAGAAGGTAAATTATTCCAGCCAATGGCGGTAAGTATCATTCTGGCGATGATTTCAGCCTTGTTAGTGGCATTAATAGCCGTACCCGCGATGGCGGTATATCTATTTAATCGTGGCGTTACCATCAAAAAAAGCGTGGTTTTAGCGCCGATTGAAGCAGGTTACCGTAAATTACTCGCATCAATCATGAATCGTCCAGTGACAGTGATGGGCACCGCCGTGGTGTTGTTTATTGCCAGCATGATGTTAGTGCCACGTTTAGGCACAGAGTTTGTCCCTGAACTTGAAGAAGGCACCATCAACTTACGTGTCACGCTTGCGCCAACGGCAAGTCTAGGGACATCGCTCGACATTGCTCCTAAAATTGAAGCCATGCTAATGGACTTTCCTGAGGTGGAATATGCGCTAAGTCGTATTGGCGCACCTGAGCTAGGCGGCGATCCTGAACCAGTGAGTAACATTGAAATATACATTGGCTTAAAGCCCGTCAGTGAATGGCAAAGCGCCAGCGATCGCTTTGAGCTACAACATTTGATGGAAGAAAAGCTGAGTATCTTCCCTGGATTATTGTTTACTTTCTCACAGCCTATTGCCACCCGCGTTGATGAATTATTGTCAGGGGTTAAAGCGCAATTAGCCATTAAGATTTTTGGTCCAGATTTAGATGTGCTATCTGAAAAAGGTCAACAACTTACTGAGCTTGTCAGTGCTATTCCTGGCGCTGTAGATGTATCACTTGAGCAAGTCAGTGGTGAAGCGCAATTGGTTATTAGGCCACTTCGCGATCAACTGGCTCGATATGGGTTAAGTGTCGATCAAGTGATGAACCTTGTTAGCCAAGGTATTGGTGGTGTGAGTGCTGGCCAAGTGATTGATGGTAATGCACGCTACGATATTAACGTACGTTTAGCGAAAGAGTACCGTAGCTCACCTGATGTATTAGGTAATTTGATCATGATGGGCGTAAATGGCACCCAAGTGAGATTAGGGGAAGTGGCTGAAGTGGGCGTTGAAATGGCGCCACCGAATATTCGCCGTGATGATGTGCAAAGACGTGTTGTGGTACAAGCAAACGTTTCGGGTCGTGATATGGGTTCAGTGGTTAATGATATCTATGCCATTGTGCCGCAAGCTGAATTGCCTGCAGGCTATACCGTTGTCGTTGGCGGTCAATATGAAAACCAACAACGCGCGCAACAAAAATTGATGTTAGTGGTGCCAATATCAATTGGCCTAATTGCCTTGTTATTGTTTTTCTCCTTTGGCTCGATCAAACAAGTCGCCTTGATTATGGCTAATGTGCCGTTAGCCTTGATTGGTGGTGTAGTAGCGCTTTATGTCACGGGCACTTATCTGTCTGTGCCTAGCTCTATCGGGTTTATCACCTTATTCGGCGTTGCGGTGCTAAACGGGGTGGTGCTGGTGGATTCGATTAACCAACGCCGGTTAACTGTTGAAGCTACTGACGGTGATGAAAGTCTATTTGATAGCGTCTATGAGGGCACTGTTGGTAGATTACGTCCGGTATTAATGACCGCGCTAACCTCTGCTTTAGGCTTAATTCCCATCTTGATCTCATCAGGTGTCGGCAGTGAAATTCAGCAACCCTTAGCGATAGTGATTATCGGCGGACTGTTTAGTTCAACCGCACTGACGCTGCTGGTACTGCCGACTATGTATCAGTGGCTGTATCGAGAGGAAAACGTCACTAAACCGAAGAATGAGTCATGAAGTAATTTAATAAAGGTTAACTAAGCTAAGCCCAATCCTATAATTGGGCTTAGTAGCTATGGCCTATGTGTATTTTCAATATGTGTCACTACATGAAATAAAGACGATATAAGCAGGTCTGAAACGATTTTGTATGAGTGTATTTTAAAATATTTTTGATAAACTCTACTATTAATATTTTTAATATAATTTAATTTGTATAAATTATATTACCAAGTATTTATCGATTGACAATGCACTAAATAATATTATCAAATTTATTGACTATTGATATCTGGTAATAAACCGATTACTAATAAATCAACCTCTAATAAGTTGCCTTTTAATAAATTATGACATGTATTAGATAGATACTTTTATTTTAACAATATCGCTTCTTGTTAATTTTTTAATGCTGGTTTAATTTTCTTTTAAGCTTAATTTAAGAAAACATTTAATGTTATTCGGTATTTAAAATAAATATTAATTATGTTAACTTTCCTGTCATTGTTAGCTTATGTCTATGTTTTAATAGTTTTTTACATTATTTAGTCTTTCGTTATATTATAATTTGGTATTTGTATTATTATGTTTTATTTCTTTTTGTTGCGAATACCTCTAAAGTGGTATGGCTCTGTAGCAAGGTTATTGTATTGGATTAGAACATTGTCACATAAATGGTTTAAATAAATGTGTGTTTATATTGTCTGTGATATTAATTGTTAAGCTTTAATGAAAGAATTAAAGTTATAGCAATTGATGAATGCTAATAAATATAAATAGAGTTCCATTAGGAGTGATGATGAAATTACAAAAGCTAGCGCTAGCGGTGATGGTATCTGCAGTTTTTACAGGTACTGTAGTTGCTAAAGATGTTGATCTATACAAGAGTGAAAACTGGCAACAAACCTTCCCTGAGCAATATAAAACTTGGGCAGAAACTGAGCAGAGCACACCAGCTAATGGTGAGCTTGACGATCTTTTAGCGGCTAACCCAAACCTTGTTTCGGCTTGGGCGGGTTATGGTTTTGCTAAAGACTATAACCGTGCTCGTGGCCACCATTATGCATTAACCGATATTATTAAAACTTTGCGTGTAGGCCATCCAGTAGTTGGTCATGATGGCAAAGTGGTTGGTGAAGCAATGGCTGCTAGTTGTTGGTCATGTAAAAGCCCTGATGTTGCCCGTATGTATGACGAAGTGGGTGAAGGTAAATTCTCTGACAATGCATGGTCTACATGGGGTCATGAAATGTCTAACACAATCGGCTGTGCTGATTGTCATGAGTTAGGTAAAGAAGAGCTTAGATTGAGCCGTCCGTATGCCGATCGTGCGATGAAAACAATTGGTAAAGATTTCGCGAAGCAAGATTCAACCATGCAAGCCAGTCAAACCTGTGCTCAGTGTCATGTTGAATACTATTTTGATGGCACTGATAGCAAAAAAGTGAAATACCCAATGGATTACTGGGTACCAGGTGTTGAAACTGATTACAAAAAGTTTGTTAATTACACAGGTACTGACGGTTTATATGTAGGTTTTGCTGCTGAAGCACAACTTGCGTATTTTGACCAACGCGGCTTTAAAGATTGGACCAACGCAGTATCTGGTGCGCCAATGATTAAAGCGCAGCATCCAGAATTTGAAAACATGTTAGATAGAACAGAACATGCAATGGATGACCATTTAGAGTTTGGTTGTACCACTTGTCATATGCCGAAAGCGACTAACGCTAAAGGCGCTGAATTCTCTAACCATAAAGTGACTTTTGAAGCTGATAAATTGCCAGCAGACTGTCAATCTTGTCATGAAGCCGGTGACTTTAAAGAGATCCTTGATGAGCGTAAAGCTGAGATCACTAAGTTACGTTTCGATGCTAATGGCACCGACCCACGGTTAACTGAAGTACACTTTAAAGCACAAGCTATTTGGGCTGCTAATGGCATTAAAGGCCTAGAAGCTGGTCAAACTATTCCACAAGCAAAAGGCAACTATGAAGCTGCACTTAAAGCGAAAACACCATTAGCCGGTGAAATGAATAGCTTACTGACTAAAGTCAGAAATGCGCAATGGTTCTGGGATAGTGCAACAGCATCTCACGGTATTCATGCGCATAACCCGACTGAAGCAGTACGTTTGCTTGAAAAATCTAATAGCATTTTAGATGCAGCATTGACTGAAGCTAATGCATTACTAGCCAAGTACGCACCTAGCTACAAGTATGATGCGACTAAGTACGACACTAAAGCGAAGGTACAACCTTTAGTGGGTCTTGACTTAGAAGCAATGCAAGCGTCTAAAGAAATATTCTTAGATAAGCGCGTTAAAAAAGAATGGCCAGCAGAGCTTAAGTAAGCTCGCTAGTTGATTGAAATGAAATAGACTTTCCATACTGTTTATTTAAATTCAATCACAGTACAGATAGCCATTAAAACCAATGCCAGTCGATGTAAATCGACTGGCATTTTTGTTTTGATTTACATCACTTTATTGTCGCTTAAGCTGCATTTTCACTTACTGGCATGTTGGCCATAGTCTCCATTCACGAATATAGCTGTTCAAAAAAACTGCAAATAAGGTGTTGCTTAATTAGGATTACGATTGTAATCTTAATTGGAGATTACAACCGTAATCCTAATGTTTGAAGCAAACTTTATTGAAAGAAGCAGTATTTCAAACATCTTTTATCCAACACTGCATTGAAAAAACAGTATTGAAAAAATAGCATCGAAAACAAATAGCATTGGAAGTAAACGATGAAAGACATCAGCAATAGCGAACTATTAGTCCTTAAACAACTTTGGCAACGGGCACCTTTAACATCAACTGAAGTGGTTGATGCTCTGGCATTAAGTCATGACATGCATGAAAAAACCGTTAAAACCTTAATTAACCGCTTAGTAAAAAAGCAGGCGATTAGTTTTGAGAAGCAAGGTCGGGTTTACCATTATTCACCATTGATTGTTGAGCATGACTACACAGCTAAAGAGTCCGAATCATTTGTTGAACGTATGTTCTCTGGCAAGTTAACCCCTTTAGTGGCGGGTTTTGCAAAGAACAATAAGTTATCAGCTGAAGATGTTGCTGAATTAAAGTCATTACTTGATGATTGGCAGCAGGAGCAAAAATGATGCTGAATTGGTTTATGGAACAAACCGTAATATTAACGCTATTTTGTTTACCGATGATGGTGTTTCATCGGGTTATTTTGGCAAAAATCGGTGCCCATTATACTTATGTGTTATGGAGTTCAGTGCCGATACTATTGCTAATTTCAGTAGGTCAGCTGTGGTTTCCTGAGGGCTTTATGCACCTAAAGCTTTCATGGTTGTCATTGCCTGAGCCTGCTGCAGTCATGCAGCATTATCAAGTGCTTGCCACTGATACTATCAAGCTATCTTCTATGCTCATTAGCTCACTGTATCTCGACTACTTATACATCGCGATTATGAGCTTGTTATTATTGAGTATGGTGTACCAACAGACTCAATTTAATCCCATTGTGGCCTCAGCGGTTAAAGTCGCTGAAACCAATAAGGGGGTTGATATATTGGCTCATGAATCCGTTCAGTCTCCAATGCTGGTGGGGTTATTGTCACCTTGTATTCTGGTGCCGTTAAATTTCAAATCATTAGATATTAATCAACAGCAAGCAATCATCGCTCATGAAGCGTTCCATCATCAGCGTAAAGACTTATGGTGCAATGTCATTGGTTGTAGCGTGCTATTGATGTTCTGGTTTAATCCGTTGATGTGGTTTGCTTACAGGCGTTTTAGACATGACCAAGAGTTGTCGTGTGATGCTCAAGTAACATCAGAAATGGATAAAAATAATAAAATTGCCTATAGCCATGCGCTATTGGCCTACTCGCAACATGTTCCTTTGAGCATGTTACACACTCACTATGGAGATAAAACCATCTTAAAAGAAAGGATTATACAGATGAAAAAACAGCACGGAAAAAACACACTCGTCATCATGGGGATCACCCTAGCATTAGGTATCAGTGGATTAATAATAAACCAGCAAGTTCATGCCGGTTCACAAGCTAAGCAAGCGGAGACACATGTTGTCCCTACAATGCGTATAGACCCTATTTATCCTGCTAAAGCGGCAACTGCAGGGCTCAATGGCTATGTGCAACTGGAGTTTGATATTAGTCAATCCGGTAAAGTGTCGAATGTTGCAGTGATTAAGTCATCTCCTACAGGTGTATTTGACCAATCAGCTAAAGATGCCTTATCACAATGGGTTTATAACGAATCAGAAAATGGCGTTAAAAATGCACAAGTGCAGCTTGATTTTGTCATCCATGAGCCTGCTGCAGATGTAGAGCGCATTAAAGTGAACTAATGATAAGTGTCAGCAATACTCGTTTTTTTGAGTATTAACTGAGAGGTTTAGCTTGATCACCTAAACCTGAATTGATCATAAATTAGCATGTGAAATATAGGTTGTTGGTTAAGATAAGGCTTATTTATTATCCCCATCATGATGGCTTACACTGATTTACTTAACCCTGATGCCGGTTTAATGGCGTTTACGTTTGCCATAGTGCAAACCGCGACCTTTATTGTCGTGATAGCCATTTCGATAGAAGGTTATCTATTACGACCGCTTAAACCGATTGAGCGAGTGCTGGCAATAGCCGTGGTACCTTGGGTATTGTTTAACCCGTTAAGTACTGGCTTTGTGGGCGTATTAGTGATTTTAGGTCTGATTGGCGTGCAGTGGAAAACACGTGCTGTGGTAGCGGCTTAAATCGAAATAATAGCGAACCAGTTTATTCTAAAGTACTGTTATTAAGCAGTATTTTTAGGCTATTTTAATAAATCGGTTTGTTGTGTATCTTGCGTTTAATTTTCATTCCAACCTCAAATCTGCTTAGGGTAGTAACAATTGTCTAATTGAATGATGACTATATTGATAATTCAATTATTAATGATAAAACGTCACTTATTCAACTCAAAAAACAGACTTTTTCAACTCCAAAAAACACACCACAAGACACCTAGGTAAAATAATTGTTAATAATGTGACAATAAAAAGTAACTCAAACTGCTCAGTAAGTCTCTGTTTTTATTATCTATTAATATTTATATCATATTAGTGAAATTTCACTGTCATTTTTACGCAGTCTTTTTGTCATTTTTGCGGGTTAGTTTGTCGTCCATTGAAACAACTTAACTCGCTTACACCCGTCTTCGGAGATGACAATGGAACTGAAAAAAATGTTTAAACTTAGTGCTGTATCAGCTGCGCTTTCTGCAACCTTATTACTTGCGGGCTGTGGTGGCGATATCAATATTGATACGGGTTCACAAGAGCCGACTAACCCTACAAATCCAACGGATCCAACCACACCGACTGAAACGGACCAACAACTTGCTTACGGCGGCTTTGCAGAAAAAAGCACTACGATAGCGGCTATCGATGGTAAAGAAGTGTGGGTGTTAACAGGCACACTGGCACCTTCTACTGCAGCTTCAACAGTAAAGGTAGGTGGTCAAGATGGCGCGAACATCATTTTAGGAAACGATGTGGTGTGGATGCTTGATGGTGCAGTTATCGCTGGCGGCGATAAAGCTGACTCGGTTGAATTATCAATTATGGCTGGCACTAAAATTATTGGTGGTAGCGAGTCTTATTTAGTCATTAGCCGTGATTCAAAAATTATGGCCGAAGGCACAGCTGACGCGCCAATCGTATTTACTTCCCTTGAAGCGGCGCTAGGCCAAACTGGCGAAGCGGGTCAATGGGGCGGCTTAGTCGTTTTAGGTAACGCACCTGTTAACTCATGCCCTGATTTAACCAGTTGTGATGCTGCATTTGAAGTGGGTAACCACAACTACGGTGGTGATAACACTGAAGATAACTCAGGTGTTATTCAGTATGTTCGGGTTGAGTTTGGTGGCTTTAAAATCAACGACACCCAAGAAATGAACGGTATTAGTTTCGCGGCAGTTGGCGCAGGTACAACTGTTGATCATATCCAAATTCATAAAAATAACGATGACGGTGTTGAGTTTTGGGGCGGTAACGTTTCGCTTTCACATGTGGTGTTAACTGAAAACTTTGATGACTCTCTAGATTGGACTAACGGTTGGCAAGGTAGTGCCCAGCACGTTTATATCCGTCAAGAGGATAACGGTTCAAACCGTGGTATCGAAGGTGACAGCAACAGCAGCGCTGATGCTGAACCACAGTCTATGCCTACATTAGCTAACTTCACCATTCAAGTGGCTAACGGCACTAACAGTGGTGGTGATGACGCTGAAGGTATTTTACTGCGCAAAGGCACGGCTGTTAACGCATACAACATGCTGGTTAAAGGCGATGTTGATTCTGGCGAATGTTTAGAAATCAATGACGACAATACAGTTGATACCGCTGAAGCTGGCAACTTAAACATGCAAAACAGCTTAATCGATTGTGTTGAGCCGTTTAAGAGTGCCAAGGTTGATGCTGATAAAGGTTACACCAAAGCTTACGACGTTGAAGCTTGGTTTATGGCCCAAGAAGGTAACTTAGCCGGTGCTGCAGATTTATCAGGGTATATGCCTAATTCATCTTCTGTTGCTTTAACTGGCGGCGCAGCTGATTTAGCTAACATGGATGACCGTTTAGATGATGCCCAATATATCGGCGCATTTAATGGCAGCACTGACTGGACGGAAGGCTGGACCACGGCCATTCATGAAGATGTAGCGCCTGCACCAACTGAATTACCAGTTTTAACATCTTGCCCTGTAGGCACAACTTCAGAAGATGTGGTTGCAGGCCTTTATAAAGATGACAGCGTGACTTTAGTCTGTTCAATCGAAGGTAACATCACCACCAATACAACACTGCTTGCTGGTCAAAACGTGATGTACAAAGTAGATGGCGGCGCGGTGATTGTAGGTGGTGATAACGCAGACTCTGCAACACTGGCAATTCAAGCGGGTACGCAATTATTTGCGACCGACAACAGCTACATCGCCATTAGCCGTGGCTCTAAAATCATGGCCCAAGGCAGTGCTGAGCATCCAATCGTTATGACCTCTCAGCAAGATGTAATAGCTGGCGCAGAAGGTGAGCGTGGTCAGTGGGGCGGTTTAGTTATTCTGGGTAATGGCGAAACCAACAAGTGTCCTGATAAAGACAACTGTGATGTGTCATTTGAAGTGGGTGATTTCCCATACGGCGGTAATGACAATGCAGATAACAGCGGTCAAATCAGCTATGTGGTAGTCAAATACGCCGGCTTTAAAGTCAATGATACCCAAGAAATGAACGGCATCTCATTTGCGGCAGTGGGCAGTGGAACCCAAGTTGACCATATTCAAGTCCATGCAAATGGCGATGATGGTGTTGAGTTTTGGGGCGGTGCAGTCAATCTTAAATATGTTTACCTAACGGATAACTTTGATGACAGCTTAGATTGGACTAACGGCTGGCAGGGTAAAGCACAGTACGTGTATATCACCCATGAAGATGGTCAAGCTAACCGTGGTATTGAAGGCGATAGTCATAAAGGCACTGACGACACGCCGATTTCAAACCCAACTATCTCTAACGTAACAATTCTTCCTGGTGCTGATATTGAAAATGCCAGTGGCGATAAAGGCGAAGGCATCATTCTTCGTGTTGCTACTCGTGCATCAATTCACAACCTATTGATTCAAGGTCGCAAAGGTGCAACTTCTGAGACTGAATCAGGTGAGTGTTTAGAACTAGACGGTACTTACGCAGGTCTTGTTACCAACGTTAACGATGAAACATTAGTGATGTCTCACTCTGTTATCGACTGTAACGAGCCATTCAAATACAGCTCTGACAACACAGATACAACCGATGCGGTAGACACGCAGGCCTGGTTCTTAGCTCAAACAGGTAACTCTGCTCAAGAAGTGACGTTAACTAATGGCATGCCTGCTGGCACTGACACTGTGTTATTGGGTACGGGTCTTGATATGAGTACGACTGACACCTTCTTCGAATCAACTGATTATATCGGTGCATTCGATGGCCAAACTGATTGGCGTGAAGGTTGGGCTTTTATTAAATAAAAGCGAGTAGTAAACCTTAGGCATCGGGGAGTGAGTACTCCTCGATGCTGCTTAAAGTCCGATTAGATAATCAAAATAGTTAGTTAAATTTACATTAATTGTCACCGGTGTATCACATCTTAGTGGCGCGACCTGAACTGTGTACAGGATTGAAAAACGTTATGAAAACCAAGCCGAGTTTTATCGCTAATAAGCTAAGCCTAGCTGTTGTTACTGCTATTTCTGCAGCTTCTCTTTTTGCAACACTACCAGCTTACTCGGAAGAGACACCAGCTTATGATCCTGGTGAAGATTTCCCTATTGAAGTCATTGCGGTAACGGGGCGTTTACGTAGCTCTGCCTCAGAAGCGATGGAAGAGCGCCGTGAGCAACCCGCCGTGGTTGATATTATGGGCGCAGACCAGATTTCTCGCACCGGAGATAGTGATGCCGCCGCCGCGCTTCGACGTGTTACCGGATTAACCCTGAAGGATGGCAAGTTCATTTATGTACGTGGTTTAGGTGAGCGCTATTCTAGTACATCATTAAATGGTGCGGTTGTACCATCGCCAGACCCTACCCGTAATGTGGTACCGCTGGATATGTTCCCAGCCTCTATCATTGAATCTTTATCAGTACAAAAATCCAGTTCAGCCAGCACGCCAGCTGCATTTGGCGGTGGTCATGTTGATATTCGTACTAAATCTATTCCTGCAGACTTTTTCTTTAAAGCGTCAATAGGTGGCCGTTATAACACTAATGATTCTGATGACACTTATACCTATAACGGTGGCGGCGATGATTGGACTGGCCAAGATGATGGCACTCGGGCAATGCCAAACAGCATTAACGAGGTGACCAATCAATATGGCGGAATTAGCCCCATTGATATTGTTACTGGTTCAAATGGCACAATTGATTTTGCCAGTGCTCAAGCCATTAACCGTGGTTTAGCCAATGATATGTATCGCGACATGACGGTATTTACTGAAAGTACGGACCCTGGAGTTCGCGGTAATATCGCCATTGGCGATCGCTGGGACTTAAGCGATGACATCATTTTCGGGATGATGGCAGCAGGCTCATATAAACAACAAGCTGAAAACTACACCAAGCGCGAAGTTGAGCTAGATGGTGATGAGAACAAGGTACAAATCGAAAACTCAAAAGACGTCATGGGCACCGATTCAATTGTACAAATGTCAGGCATGGTTAACTTAGGTTTAGAAATTGGTTACGACCATAAAATTCAAACCTTCTCGACTTATTTACGTGATACATCTGATGATGTTTCAGTGGCCATCGAAGAAACCATTGATACCATCGCCGAGCCTAATGCACTGCAGGTTTATGATATTGCTTATGAAGAACGTAACCTTATCAGTAACCAAATTCAAGGTGAGCATTTCTTTGAATACTTATGGGATTTAGAAGCCAACTGGATGTACTCCAATGCTAGATCTAAACGCTACGCGCCTAGCGAATTATCGTACACCTATAATGTAATACTTGATGATGCAGATGGTATTACTAGCCGTAACTTAAATACCCAAGATGCGCCTAAATATGTTTATAGCCGCCTTGATGATAATACTGAAAACTACAAATTTGATTTAACCCTACCCGTTGAGTTTGGCATGAACGTGCTAAAAATCAGTGGTGGTTATGAGTACTTTGAACGTACCCGTGAAAGCTTTGCCACGCGATTGGGCTTTGATGTCGGCTTAAGCCCAACAGACCCCAATGGCGATATTCTAGCGGGTGACTTTGACAATATATTTTCTGATGACAACATTGCCAATGACACGCTTGATTTAGAATTAAAAGACGCCTCAACCGACACCGAAGATTATGTCGCCGCTGAAATGATAGACGCCAGTTTTGTCAATTTTGATGTGGATTTTGATGATGTATGGCGCTTAACCGCAGGTGTGCGTTATGAAGATTTTCGCCGCGTGACATTGCCATTAACCCCAGATGGTGAGATTTCAGATGAAGGTGGTCGTTACGATATTGAAGACTACGCAATTGCAGAAGACGGCTGGTTTCCTTCATTGGCATTAACCTGGAAATCATCAGATGAAAGCCAATGGCGCTTTGGTGCCAGTAAAACCTTGGTTCGCCCAGACTTACGTGAAGTGGCGCCAGTGCGGTTTCAAGACCCAATTACCGGATTTGATTTCTTTGGTAACCCAGAACTTGAAAGCTCAGATATCTATAACCTAGATGTACGCTGGGAATACTACTCAGAAGATGGCGCAAACTTAAGTGTTGGTGGCTTTTATAAAGACGTTGCAGCACCCATAGAAGCGATTCAACGTATCTCAGAAGCGGGTCGTCAGCTTAAGTTTTACAACGCTGAGTCAGGTTATATCTACGGTATCGAAACTGAGTTTTTACATGACTTAGGCTTTATTGGCAGCAATGGTAGTGTTTGGGAAGACTTTTTCGTAGCGGGTAACTTAACCCTAAGTGACTCAGAAATTGAAATTGCCAGTAATGGTGAAATTGACCCAACCAATAATAAGCGCCGCATGACAGGCCATTCTGAGTGGGTTGCCAACATGCAGTTAAGCTTTGATTCGTCTAATGAGTCTCACAGTGCAACCTTAGTGTATAACGTGTTTGGTGAGCGTATTGCTTATGGTGGCCGTGGCGGTTTAGATGATGTGTACGAGCAACCCTTTCACAGCTTAGATTTTAGCTATAGCTTTTTACCTACTGAAAGCTTTGGGGTGAAATTTAAAGTGAAAAATATCCTAGGTGAAACCACCGAATACGACCAACAAGATGTGGTGGTATACGCGAAAGAGCCTGGCACAGAATTCACTCTGCAATTTGATTACCAGTATTAATACTGGAGATTAACAAGAGTGACAACAGGTACTGGTTTTTAGCATTTTTACCTCATCCTTTAAATGCTAAAAGCCAAGTGCACAGTGTGATATCTAGGTGTTTGGAACGCGCCAATATCGCACGCTTCTTTATCAGTAAGCGTTATTTAAGACTACGTGACTTAACAAAGAAGTTGGCAGCTTTGCAAAAGGCTGTATGCAGTATGTAAAATAAGCTGTAAAAGTAACAGGCCACTTTCTTTTGGAACAAGAAAGTGGCCTTTTTATTGGCTAGCGCTTTTAGTTATAAGCGCTGTGAGTTATAAAATTAGCTCGTTAGCTATGAGCCTTAATAGCAGATCATTCTTCACTGCTGTCGATCAGATTGCTAATCGCTTTTGAGATCAGATCTTTTTTCATGCTAGTGCGAGCGACACCTTGTTCAAACCAAAAACTCATCGGCTGATCAAACCCAATACCATGCATGTAATTGTAAATCGCTTTACGCAGCCCTTCACCTAACATCTCATGATCAGTACCGGTAGGATCGCTAAAATCGACATCATTTTCAGCGAATAAAACTTCAGGGCGATCGCTAAGAGTAATACCAAATTTTTCTGGATTCATACCAACAGGGCTGTGGATCGTGGCCACAAAACGGTGCCAATAGGCAGACTGGAAACAACCTTGCTGCATCATCTGTCGCACCATTTCCAATGAATCCACCGTTTCTTGCTCGGTTTGAGTCGGAAAGCCATACATCAAATATGCGTGCACCATAATACCGGCATCGCTAAAGGCTTTAGTGACTTGGGCAACGCGCTCAACACTGACGCCTTTTTTCATCAGTTTCAATAAACGATCAGACGCCACTTCAAGGCCGCCACTGACCGCGATACAACCAGAGTCGGCTAGCAATTGACAGCGGGCTTGGCTAAAGGTTCTTTCAAAACGGATATTACCCCACCAACTGATCACCACGTTGCGCTCAATTAAGCGTTTTGCAAAGGCAAATAAGGTTTTTGGTGGCAGCGCTTCATCGACAAAATGGAACCCTGTTTGTCCGGTTTCTTCAATGAGTTGCTCAATGCGATCAACCAGAATATCAGCGCCAGCAGTATCGTAGCGATCGATATAGTCCAAACTGACATCACAAAAGCTACATTTACGCCAGTAACAGCCATGGGCGATGGTGAGTTTATTCCAGCGGCCATCACTCCAAATACGGTGCATTGGGTTGAGCATTTCACACAAAGACAGATATTCGCTCAATGGCAAGCCATCGTATATCGGAGCGCCGACTTCCACCTGCGGGATATCGTGGAGTTCTGGGTTTTCATTAAAGTGAACGTAAGGCTCGCCATTGTCATCTTCGGCAAGGAAGTAAGTTCGCACTAAATCATCGACTTCACGTTGGCCTTGAAAGTATTCCAGCAGGGTGATTAACGGGCGTTCGCCGTCATCAAGACAGATAAAGTCGATAAACTCAAATACCCGAGGATCTTTGAGTGCCCGTAGTTCGGTATTGATAAAACCACCGCCGATGATGATGGGGATCTCTGGATTAATGGCTTTACAGGTTTGGGCAATACGTAACGCGCCGAGCATATTACCGGGAAAAGGCACGGTTAAGGCTACAACGCTAGGTTGGGTTTCTTCTAAATAGTGCTCAACCAATTGCGCTAAAATTTCTGAGCTAAAGGTTGGCTCGTCCATCAAGGTATCGTAAAGGTTATCAAAGCTTGGATTAGCCGCAGCTAACTGCTCGCCATAGCGGCTCACTTCAAAGTAAGGATCAACCCCTTGAGTGATGACGCTGGAGAGATCGTTAATAAATAAGGTCGCGAGATATTTGGCTTTATCTTGAACGCCAAGATTACCAAAAGCGGCTTGCAGTACATCGCCTGATACCGCTTCCATTTGCGCAATGGCTTCAAATGCTGGGCCTTCAGGTAAAAATCGGCGCGAGTTAATCCGCAGTGCAAGACTGGGATCTTTACCCTGTAAAAACCGAATCGCGCTCTCAACAGTCAAATGATAACGATCAAATTCAGCCAGAAAATTATGGATAGCATCAGGTAATTCATCGTCTTCAAAGTGCTCGAAATTAGCTTCCACATGTTGACGAATAATGTCCAGCGCAGGCGCAGTCATCATTTCTAGGAAAAGCTCAATGGCAGGATCACGCTGCACTGCTTCATAGCCTCTCGTACGCAAAAAACCAGTCAAATAGGCTGTTGCCGGATAGGGCGTATTTAACTGGGTCATAGGTGGAGTCATTAGAAGAACGGTCATAGCCTGCCTTTAATAGTAAAACTTGAGTGCACTGAACTAAACTGATTGTCAGCCCGAGCTAGGTAAAGAATGTGGCAATAATACAGTTGCCAAAAAATAAGCTGGGATTCTAACAAATGGCCAAGGGAAAAACCCGTAAATTAGCCAATTGAAGATTAATTTATCACTGTCTGTTTGTTTGTTTTTAGATCGAATTTAATCTCTTTCTAGCACAGTCTAGATTTAAATATTAGCAAGGCGGTTAAATATTACGCTAACTGTGTCATTATCAAATTTCGCATCTCAGCTAATGGATTAGGTTTGACACATGGCCGCAAAATTTCAAAATCAATTTTTACGTCTCTGTTTATATTTAGTATTTGCCGTTGCTATTACGGCATGTTCGGTCAAAACCGAGCAAGCTAACATTAGCCAAGTGGGCAATATTAGCCATAAAAAAATTGCTGAAGCCAGTGGCTTAGCTTACTCAAATATACACCATGATGTGCTGTGGCTGCACAATGATGGCGGCGATAGCGCCGCAGTGTATGCGATAAATTTATCCGGTGACGTGCTGGCGACGGTGAACATTGAAGGGGTAAAAAATATCGATTGGGAAGATATGAGCTCGTTTATTATCGATGGTAAAGCGTATCTGTTAATCGCCGATGTCGGTGATAATCGTGCCAATCGAAGTCAATATTTCATTCATATTATTGCAGAGCCTGATGTCAGTAAACTTGCGTTAGCCGCATCAATTAAGCTCACCCCGCTTGTGTCATTGGCATTTAATTACCCAGATGGTCCAAAGGATTGTGAGTCTGTTGCTGTTGATGTGGTTAACCAGCAAATTGTATTACTGAGTAAGCGGCACACCCCACAAACCCTATATCAATTGCCGTTACCGTTACAGTTAGCGCAATCACCGGCGTTATTGCCTTCAGAATTTCCTTCGCAATTACCTATGCCATTACCTATGCCATTACCTAAGCAAGAAAGGGACACGCTAGTGGCAACACCTTTAGGGGCACCGCCGGCATTACCAGAATCATTCTCAGATTATTTCGGCAGTATACGCTTAGCACTTTTTGCCGGAAACTCGACAGCAATGAGCTTTTCAAAGGATGGCTTATCTGCGGTGGTGTTAACCTATGGCCATGCTTATTACTTTCAGCAGCAACAGCCTACAGGCGCTTTAACACTGTTATCAACCACGCCAAAGATTATTGATTTTCCGACACTATTTCAAGCAGAAGCGGTGAGCTTTAATCACGATGCCAGCCGCTTTTATATCACCTCAGAGGGTAGCCCAGCGCCGATATATGAAGTGAATATCGCCGCTTTGTTGGCTAATTCTGATTACTCACTACTGAAATACTAACGACTGAGTAACTCGCTACTGAAAACTCACAGCTAAAATATCAGTATTTATTACTGATATTTGCCGCGTACTTCATCGATTAAGGTTTTCCACTGCGGGTATTTAGCAAAGCTTTGGGGTAAATCGCCCCAAGGTGATAACGCTTGCATCATGGCATTTTCTGAGTGATCAGCGCCTTGGCTCAGTTGATATAAATAGTAAAAAGCCGAGGCGCGATAATTTAACGCACAATGGACTAAAATCGATTTATCGTTATTGCGCTCCATGATGCTAATAAACTGCGCTACATCTTCCATGGTGGGTTGCTGCCAATCGACTTCAATGTTGTGGTAAACCATGCCAGCATCTGTGACCAGTTTATCTTCTGCCGCTAAATAATTTGAGTTGTTTTTGGGGATTAAATTGATCACCACCTCTACCCCTGAATTTTTAAGCGTCTGAAATTGCTCTGCTGTGGGCAAGCCTGCGGTTATCACTTGGCTGTTATTGAGCTTGAGCGCTTTGATGTTATCAAGCTGGCTTGGGTCAATTTGCGCCGCTGCAGGATTGACTAAACTAACGCTTAATAAGCTACTGGTTACCATTGTCATTAACGCGGCTCCCATGATGCTGTTTTTCATCTGTAATCCTTTCATCTGTAATCCTTGGATTTGAGCAATTACATAACAATGTCATCAATGGCGGCTAATTCAGCTGCACTAAAGTTAAGGTTATCTAGTGCGGCCACCGAATCGAGAACTTGTGCTGAGCGACTTGCACCAATCAAGCAACTGGTTACCGCATCATTGTTAAGGTTCCATGCGATCGCCATTTGCGCTAAAGATTGATCCCGGGTTTGGGCAATGGTATTTAATGCCTGCACTTTGGCGATTTTCTCTGGAGTTAGATCGTTATCAGCTAAATAGATTTGATGGGCTTGGGCTGCCCGCGAGTCTTTGGGAATACCATGGAGGTATTTATCAGTGAGCACACCTTGATCCAATGGCGAGAATACAATTGAGCCAACGCCTTGATCTTTTAATACCTCGGTTAAGCCATCTTCAATCCAGCGATCAAACATATTGTAGCGTGGCTGGTGGATTAATAATGGCGTGCCTAGCTGTTTTAAGATACTGATCGCTTGCAGCGTTTCTGCTGGCTGATAACTTGAAATACCCACATACATCGCCCGGCCTGAGCGGACAATATAATCTAGCGCTTGCATGGTTTCTTCAATGGGAGTGTCAGGATCCATGCAGTGATGATAAAAAATATCAAAGTAATCTAGCCCAGTACGTTTAAGGCTTTGATCGCAGCTAGCGATCAAATATTTTCTCGAGCCGCCAATACCATAAGGCCCTGGCCACATGTCGTAACCCGCTTTACTAGAAACGATTAACTCATCTCGATATGGCTTAAAGTCTTGTTTGAAAATATCACCAAAAGTGGACTCCGCCGCGCCGTAATGGGGACCATAATTATTGGCTAAATCAAAGTGGGTAATACCGGCATCAAAAGCTGTTTGCAGGATGTTTCTCGCATTCGATTGGGGGTCTGATGCGCCAAAGTTTTGCCATAAGCCTAATGAAATTTTTGGCAAGCGAATACCGCTGTTACCACAACGGGCATAAGCCATTTTTGTATAGCGTTCGTCGCTGGCAAGGTACTGCGGGTTTGGATCGTGGGTAATCATTTATCATCCTACAAATGAATTGTTACTAAATTGAATTAGCTTTGAATTTAAGGCGTGTTTTAAATATCTGTTTTAAATCTTTACTTCAAATCTACTGTACTAGAACAATCATAAGCATTGGCCAATATCGTCACAGAAGTGGCAAACGACTGCGGCTTAAGCAAATAAACCGTATTTGCCCCTAGCGTTAATGCTTCATTTCTCAGCTGATTAATCGCCCCTTGAGTTAAATCCTTATTCGAAATAAACAAGTAATCATACCAATGCCCTTGGGAGCCAATTATTGGCCCTTTTAGTTGGCAATCATCAAGCTGTTGTCCTTGCCATAAAATTTGCACATGTTCGCTTTGATAATGAGGGACGTTAATACAAGCCGTGAGTCCTATTGGCATGAGTATCATTAATAACCCCATTAATCTGGCACTGCGATTGACTGGATTCATATAGGCCTTAAAAATTTGCTGTTAATTACGCCATGTTCATATAGCAAGTCTATACTTAATCAGCAGCGTAGTAGAGTTAAAGTCAACTTACTTGGTTAAGCTTCGCTATGCAATCAGCATGTTGGCGTTCACTGTTTCATGAAAGAGTAAACATAGGGATATACACATGGGTAGCATCAATTTAGCCAATGAAACCGTGATTAAGTCTACTTTTGCTACTGCGCAAAACGGTGCCTTTAGCGGTGATGGACAACTATATTTGACTGAAACACGGTTATGTTTTGAAGCCTTTAATAAAATCTTTGAAATGGGTCCTTATGAGATAGACCTTGAGGATATTGTTAGTGTTGAAAAATGTTGGGGGACCGGTGGTGGAGTGTTACCCCTTACCGCAGATGCGATTAAAGTGGAACTTAAAAACCATCAGTCCTATAAATTTATGGTGGCTGACTCTGCTGAATGGCTGGAGCGATTGAATCGTTAACTCATTACCTTAAGCTATGTGAGAACCGCTTACTGATGAATTTAGGCTAATAAAAAGCTGAATCATTGATTCAGCTTTTTAGTTGGGCGACTCGCTATATTGCTAAAAACGCATATTAAGCGTTAGCAAATACATCTTGTAGCGATGGCACCACTTGCTTCTTACGGCTTAATACACCGTCTAGCCAGACTCGGCCTTCAACGGTTGCTTTACCGTAGGCTTTTTCAGTTAAGTCAGCGTCATCTGAAACCACTAACATTTCTGAGCCTTCTTTCATGATATCGGTTAGCAATAATAATACGCTGTGACGGTTACCTTCAGCTTTCAGCGCTGCGATATCAGCTTCTAAATCAGCTTTGATATCGTCAAATACTGATAAGTCGATAACTTCTAATTGACCGATACCCACTAGGTTACCGTTCATGTTGAAGTCTTTAAAATCACGCATGACTAAGTCACGTGCTGGCGTACCTTCAACAGCTGATTTAACTTTGAACATTTCCATGCCCACAGCTTTGAAGTCTTCAATACCGGCAATTTCAGCTAATGCTTCAACGCAGCGGATATCAGCAGTAGTACAGGTTGGAGATTTGAAAATCACAGTGTCACTTAAAATAGCGCACATCATGATGCCAGCAATGTTAGCTGGGATTTCTACTTGGTAGAAATCGTACATCATTTTAATCACTGTGTTACTACAACCTACTGGGCGGATCCAACACTCAAGCGGAGTAGAAGTGGTTAAGTCACCTAATTTATGGTGATCAACAATACCTACGATGGTTGCTTCGGCAATATCATCTGGTGCTTGAGTTAATTCAGAGTGATCAACGATATACACTTCTTCGCCAGCGTAGCTTGTTTTGTACTCTGGTGCTTCAAAACCAAATCTATCTAAGATATACGCTGTCTCAGGTGAAAGTTCACCAAGACGGGCTGCAATAGCAGGCTCTTCAATTTGATTTTTTAGGTAAGCAAGTGCGATTGCACCGCAGATTGAATCTGAATCAGGGATCTTATGACCCACTACATACATTGCCATTTGGTACGCTCCTATAAATTTTCAGCGATTTTAACAAGAAATAACCGCCTGACCAATCTTTACCAATAAAAAAGCCCCAGAGAACGTCCTGAGGCGATTCAAATCAAGCAATATTCATCTTAAGTTGTCAGCTATTGACTAGTTATTTACTCAGTGGTCAATGCATTCACAATGGCTGTTAACTTAAAGCATAACCACCTTTAAGGTGGGCAATATTATCAAAGCCTAAACGCTGCATGGCTTGGGCGGCCACCATGGAGCGGCTACCACTGCGGCACACTAAAACCCACGGCTTGTGCTTTTGGTGTTGATGCTGCTGAATAAACTGCACTAAGCGGGTTAGTGGCACATTCTCAGTGGTGCTACTGGTGGGTTGCAGCGCGTATTCATGGGGCTCACGAATATCAATTAAGCTGACTTGTTGTGATGATAAAGCGCTGCTTAAGCTCTCTGTGTTGTATTCGGTAATATTCACTTTAGCTGCAGCGTTAGCTGGCAATGCGCCACAAAGAATTTCACTGCCTGACTCATCACACAACTGACTATCAAGCTGGGCTTTTAGGCTTTCAAATTGGCTTTGGCTTAATTGGCCATTTAAGGTGTTGGCCAGCAGTGCATTACGGCTAGATTCAGCTGCTAATGAGGTCGTAAACTCATTGTTATAGTCATGGCTGGCACAAATCAGGGTGTTGTCACCGATAAGCTGATGCAGTCGCTTAAGGCTGGTAAACATGGCTTTAGCGCAGCTGCTGTCAAAGTTAGTTCTGCCGAGACTGCCCATTAAAATCGTGTCGCCAGCAAAGGCAAAGCGGCATTGCTGGCTAAGTGGTTTAGAGCTTAATACTGCCTTAGGTAATTCATCAGTCGATTTATTAGGTAATTCATTAGATAATTCATTAGAAAATGGGTCACATAACAGCAAGCTAATACTGTCGGCAGTATGGCCTGGGGTGGCAACGTTAAGCAGTGCTTGATTGCCAATAGTGATGTACTCAAACAACTCGCCCGCTTGGGTGACGTTGCTGCAGTTTTGCGGCCAGCCTAAATGATCGCTTAATTGATCCGGCAAATGTTTGTCGGCAAGGTATTGGCGACTAGAGACATGATCGGCATGACCATGGGTGTCGATCACCGCCACTAATTCAAGTTGCTGACACTGCAATAGGGTATCTAAGCGTTCATTTAGTTCTGGCAGTGGATCGATGATGATTGCTTGCTTACTTTGTTGATCGGCATAAATCCAACTACAGCTCGGGCCTGAGCGTAATTGAACCAAACCATTTAATGGCTGTTTATCGCTTATTTCACCACTGTCTAAAATCATACAGCTATGGGTTAATGCATTGGCGGCAGATTGAATTCTGATGCAGGCTTCATCCACCTGCGTTTGAGTCATGGCGGGGCCAAAAGACATTCTGATGGCTGACTCGCTTTGCCACTTGGGTAATCCCATGGCATCTAATACAAAGCTACGGGTGACTTTTGATGAACAAGCAGAGCCTGAACTGACGCGAATATTGGCGGCATCAAATAAATCCATAATCTCTTTGCTACTAAAGCCTGCAATAGCAAAGTTGATGGTTGTTGGCACGCTATTGCTAAAACTGTGGTTAAACACTACAGCAGGAAAAGCACTTTCAAGGGTATCAATTAATTGTTGTTGATAAGCCCTTAAGGTGTCGACATCGGCAAACTGGTTTGTACCCATCGATTGCGAGTTATTTAACAGCATATCGAAAATGACACTTATGGCTGCCATTCCCGGCAGGTTTTCAGTACCCGAGCGCAGGCCGCTTTCTTGGCCGCCGCCAGCAATAATCGGCGTAAATGGAGCACCTTCGCGGATGTAAACAAAGCCAATGCCTTTAGGGGCATACAGTTTATGGCCGCTAAAAGGCGCGTAATCGATACTGGTGTTGGCTAAGTTTAATGCCGTTTTACCCAGTGCTTGGACACAATCAACTAACCAATAAATATCAGGGTTAGCTTGGCGGATGATGCGATCAAGCTGAGTTAAGTCTTGGTAAACCCCGGTTTCATTGTTTACTGCCATGGTGCAAATCATTAATGCATTGGGCGCTTCTTTAGCAATAAAGTCCTGATCAAGTTTACCCATATGATCAACGGGGATCGCTTTAATTTCTGCGTTTATTTCAAGAATGGCATTCCAATGCTTTAAGGATTCTGGCACCGCTTTATGCTCAGTGGCGCCATATAACAAGCTGTATGTTTGATCTTGCTTGAGGCTAGTTTTAGCGGCAGCTTTAGCCGCGACTAAGGCGGAAATGATCGCGGTTTGAATCCCTTCTGTGGCGCCGCTGGTAAAAATTACGGTACCTGTGTCAGCGCCAATCACTTGTTTAGCTTTTACCCGAGTTTGCTCCATCAGGTTTTTGGCTTTAAGGCCGCTGATATGGCTACTACTTGGGTTACCAAATAGGGTTTCCATTGTAGTTAATGCTGCCGTTGCAGCTTGGGGTAGCACAGGAGTTGTGGCATTAGCATCGAGATATATTTGGCTTAGTTCAGTGGCGCTTTTCATAGGGGTAAGACTCGCATGTTGATTAGTTGTTATATAGCTTTTAGTTATAACTAATTTCTTGTGGTTATATTAACAGCTTAATAACAACGATCAAGATCACATTTTTGCTTAGATTAAAAAATACAGCTATAAATTGTCATTTTAGTAAAGAGAGTTTTTAAATTGGTGTGGCGGCAACTTTGTATGGAACCAAAGGTCACTAGAGTGAACTAAGATTTGAAGTTGTTTTGTTATTGATTTTAAGAACGATAAAAAAAAGGAACAAGGCGGTTAGCGCTTATTCCCTTTTTATTTGTGATGAGCAGACTAGGCTTAAGTTTTGCTTCAGATTTTGAAGCAGACGTAAACTCAACGGCTGACTGAAACTCAAACTCTCACTTTGATGACTACTTTTCTGACATCTTTGGCTGTATCACTGGTGCCGGGCATATGCATATCTTCAGGGAAGAAAATCGCAAACATACCCGCCTTTAAGGGTATAAAAGCCGCATTAGCTTTATTGGCTTCATAATCGTACTTACTGTAATCATGCTCATTGTGATAAGGCGCTAACGGCGCTTGATCTGCAAGTGGTAAATAGCCAAATTCTTCTTCACCGCTAACCACAAATTGCACATCAATATAACGCTGATGACTTTCAAAAGACTCGGTGTGTTTCGGCTTAGTTTGGTAATCATTGACGATAGCAAATATATCTTTGCCTTCAATGGGGTAATTACCTAATTCATATTGGCTAAAATCAGTGGCTGCGAGGTGAGCAAGTGCAGTGGCTAATCTTGGGCTAATAGCATGATAAAGCTGATGATTTGCTAGGGTATCGACAATCATGATAAGTCTCTAAAAGTTAAGATAAGTCATTATCGCTTAATTTAGCATGCTGCACCATGACAGATATATTTATACAGGGCTGTGAAAATAATCAGCTTAGACAAAGCGGCGATCAGTTGGTTATGATGATAGTGCGGTTGACATGAATAGGATATCAAGTGGCAGCATTACGATTATTAGCAGGCAAAACGGCATTTGAACAAATTGAACAAAACGGCATACAGCAGTCGATGTTTACTCAATTGTTTGCAGCATCAGGTGGCCCCAAATGGATTGGCGTCGCAGGGCTCGATAAATACTTGTTCAGTGAGTTTTTTAGTGACAGGCAAGCACCACTTTATACCATGGGTGCTTCATCTGGAGCCTGGCGTTTAAGCTGTTTAGCGCAAAAGAATCCGTTAGAGGCCTATCATCGCTTTGAAGGCTATTATATCGATCAGCGCTACGAGACTGTGCCTTCTCGTCAAGAGGTGACTGAGCAGGTAGAGCGAATTATTGCTGGCATATTAGGTGCTAATGGCGCCATGGATATAGTCAATAACCGTATTATTCAAAGTCATTTTGTGGTGTGTAAGGCCAAGCATTTAAATGCTGGGCGTTCCAAGGGAAAATTAGCAATGGGGCTGGCTGCTACTGCAGTGTCTAATGCTGTTAGCCGTCGCAGTTTAGCTTGGCACTTTGAAAGACTGGTATTTAGTCATCAGCAAGTTAAATCGCCTTTTTCACAATTATCCGATCTGCCCACCGAGCATGCTCAATTAACTCGCAGTAATATCAATCAAGTGCTGCTAGCCACTGGCTCTATTCCATTACTGCTCTCGCCAGTGACCCAAATCAATGGCGTTAGTGACGGTCATTATTACGATGGCGGCATTACTGATTATCACTTTGATATGCCTTTACCTGCCGCAGAAGGCTTAAGTTTATATCCGCACTTTTATCCTTACATGAGCCCTGGCTGGTTCGATAAATCACTAAAATGGCGCCGTGCTAAAAAGCATTATCATAATGCGCTGATCCTGGCGCCGACCCCAGAGTTTATTGCTTCTTTGCCTTACCAGAAAATTCCTGATCGTGAAGACTTTAAAAAGCTTGATAGCGACAGTCGTATCGCTTATTGGCGCGAGTCAGTTAAGCGCAGTGAGCAACTGGCGATTGAGTTTGCCGGCATCATTGAAAACCAGTCGGTGATGAGTCATTTAGAGCGGCTTTAAGCTGCTTTATTGATTGTTTTTAACCTCCTATTTAAGGGTTATCTTAAGCGCTATCTGATCGCTTTTTGAAACTATTTCGTAAAACACCCTGTCTAATAATTAATCGCTTAAGTCTGCGTTATTTGTTAATTACAGCTATCATTAAAAAGAATGATAAGCGGATGGTGACTAGCAAATAAACTATCAAGCACTAAACTTAATTTGCTCATATCTGTGACAACTAGTTGATTATATAGGCTGAAGCGAGCTAGTTGTCATCGGCGATATAAATATGCTGCGCCTTGTGGTGTAAGCCCTAAATGAATATTTATCAGCATTTCTATGGTCTGGAGGCTGCTATGAAAACATTAGAAATGGCCTTGGTTATTCAAGAGGCGGTTATTCTTCCTGGCGGCCGCCAAGAGATCAGAGTGGTATCGCCAAATCAGCTGTTAATGGTTGCTAGTGTGCTGAAAGGAGACTACCGCTTAGCCTTAGCTGCGAGCAAAAGTAGCGGTAAAAGTAGCGGTAAAGGTAATAGCAGTCCGCCATGTTATAGCACAGCAACAGAGTGTGAGATTATCGACTTTCATCAACTCGACGATGACTCATTAAGTATTGTGATTGAAGGTCGCCAAAGGGTAAAAATTCTGTCTGCGGCGCAACTAAGGGATGGAAGTTGGATTGCGCGCACATTAGCCTGTCAAAATTGGCAAGATGAACCCATAGGCGAAAAGTTTGGAATTATTAGTGCCGCTTTAGAGCAATTTTATGAAGTAAACCCAGATTTATTGGAATTATATAATCAGGTGCATTTAGAAGATGCCACCTGGGTAAGCCAGCGTTGGTTAGAAGTGTTACCTATGTATAACAAGGATAAATTACAGCTTGTTGAGCAACCTAATTGCCACAAGACTATGGCTTTTGTGCTGCAGCTATTAAAGTCCCATGTAGATGCCTAAGTTACCGCTTTACAGCAATGACGAGCAAGTCGCTGTGATTGTATTTAACTCGCCAAGTTTGGGCTAACTGTGCTGGATTTTACTTCAAGTGGCTCGTTAACAGGAAAGCTTAGGTTCATTTATATTACTCATGTCCGTTATACTGACGGGATATGTAAGTCACTAATCATTGTAACTATGTCTTCTGATACCTCAGCTAGAGCTGCACAACCTTCTTATGTGGTGTTACCACAACTGACTCATCCTTCGAAAAATGCAGCAGCAAGTTCAACAGCGCCAAAAACCGTGGTGGAATTTTTAGTGTCGCATTTTGCGCAAATCCCACCGCAGGTGTGGTTAAAGCGGATTGAGGACGGCAAAGTGCATTGGGCCGATGGCAGCTTAATTACTGTCGATACTGTCTATAGACCTGCAACAAGGGTGTATTACTACCGCGAAGTTGAGGCTGAAACTAAGATCCCTTTTGTGCAGAAAATTTTGCATCAAGATGAGCATTGTATGCTGGTGTTTAAACCACACTTTTTGCCAGTAACCCCCAGCGGAAACTTTGTTAATGAATGCTTAATCCATAGGCTAAGGATTGGCACCGGCATTGACACTATAACTCCTGCCCACCGCCTTGATAGGCCAACTGCAGGCGTCATGCTAATGACAGTTAACCCTGAGTCTAGGCATGCGTATCATGCTCTTTTTAGTGATGGCAAAATTACAAAGCAATATCAAGCGATTGCTAAGTTAACAGCGGCACTATTGGCACAATCCCAAGCGGGTGAATTAACCTTGCCAATACACTGGACGGTTAAAAATAGGATGGTGCGCTCAACCCCAAGCTTTTTAATGAAAGTGACCGAAGGTGAGCCCAATACCCATTCTGAAATTAGCCTTATTGCCATAAAAGGCGATAAAGGTTTATTTGAGCTGAGCCCGATCACCGGGAAAATGCATCAACTTAGGGTACACATGATGTCGTTGGGAATGCCGTTAGAAAACGATACTAATTATCCTACTTTAGCGCCAAAGAGTGCCGATGATTTTTCAAAACCGTTACGGTTAATTGCTAAATCACTGCAGTTTATTGACCCGATTAGCCATATTGAGCGTCAGCTGAGCTGCGAAGGCTATGAAGCTGAATTTGATCTTTAACCTGCTTGATTAAATGCTATATCAGCATGAGTCACGCGCAGCGATAACTGTTTAGTGCGCTGAATATATGAATTTTATGAGCTGTGACGAACGACTGTCGACCAATGACTCACTATTAGTGGTTTGTTTGAGCTTAGTCCGATTACAGGTAAAACTCATCAATTAAGAGTGCATATGCAAAGCATTGGTATGCCATTGCTTAACGACAGGTTTTACCCTGTGCTACAACCGAAAGGACCTGATAACTTTGCTAATCCACTAAAGTTATTGGCACAACGATTACAGTTTATTGATCCTATTACACAGCAAAGTAATGATTGGCGCTGTGATGAATTAAATTTCAATTAATATAGATATTTACACTACCGTAACAAACTCAGTCAGGTTATATTGTGACTAATTTATAGGATTTAGGTGCTGTCATGGAACGAATCACATATTGCCTGATTTTTTTAGTTGCATTACTTATCAGTGTTGGTTTACTGCGTGGTGTCGATCATTTATTGGCCAAGCAAGTCATTGCCCGTGACGCAGCAATTTTAACGGATAAGTTTGAGCACTTAATTAAAACCAGTGCGGCAGAATTAAATGAATTACCCGAAATCACTTTTGATTCGTTTGTGTGTAGCACTGAGGTAGAGGCGCAGTTAAAGCGCGCAGTATTTGATGCAAGCTTTATTCGTTGGATTGGCGTAACGAAAGGGCTAAATATATATTGTGAATCTAACGAGATTATTCGAGAACTTCACGATGTGAAACATCATCAAATTAGTCAAACCTATAGTTTAGGGATACTAGAGTCTGAAAGTGATGAGCATCTGGAATTAGTGCTTATTCGCAATATGGGGGATATTTTTTACGCCGCGAGCATACTCCCGTTAGAGCCGAGTTATTTTGTTCCGATGAGCTGCGAGAAATGTTTAGAATATCGATTATCGTTCGATTCGAGTCCTTTTTTAACATTTGGTTATGAAAGCTTTGATGGTGATTATTACGTGAGTGAGGCGGTTAACTTAACCACCGACTATTTTGACGCAACCTTTGAATTATCAGGTAATCGTGAGTTTTATGAGCAATATACCTACTTTTCTTGGTGGATTGTTTTAATCATTGCCAGCATTTTGGCTGCTTGGGTCACGTATATCGCCCGTTTATGGTTTAACCATAGTCAATCTGTTCATAGCCAAATTATTCAAGGGATTAAGCGGTCTGAGTTTATTCCTTTTTATCAGCCTATTGTCGATTCTCGCAGTCAAAAAGTCATTGGCGCAGAAGTGCTCATGCGTTGGCAACGGCAAGATGGCAGTTTAATGCCACCGAATCAGTTTATTCCTTACGCAGAAGCCAATGGCTTAATTGTTGATATGACCAAGGTGTTGTTGGCGCATGTTTTTAATGATGTTAAGCAACTTGCGGTTACACGAGAACCATTATTTTTTAGCGTTAATATTGTGCCAGAACATTTAGATAATGATGATTTGTATCAATTGCTAAAAGGCGTTGTTGAATCAGGCGAGTTGAAACAACATCGCATTTCATTAGAAATCACTGAGCGTCATCCTATTAGTGACTTAGTTGCTGCGCGTAAAATGTTAGATAAGTTTTATGCTATCGGCATAGATTTAAAATTAGATGATGCCGGCACTGGTTATGGTGGTTTTAGCTATGTGCAAAATTTAGGGATCAGTACCCTCAAAATTGACAAAATGTTTGTTGATACTATCGGTCATCAAGATAACTTTAATGCGAAAACCATTGAAGCTATTATTTCATTTGCGCAAAAATCCAATTTAAACATCATTGCAGAAGGTGTAGAAAGCCATGAGCAAGTGGCTTATTTAAGTGAGCATGGTGTTTACTCTATTCAAGGCTATGTGTTCTCTAAACCTTTATCATTTGATGATTTTTGTGCTGGTTACAGCCATTAACAGTGAATGATATTAGCGACCAGTGCTTATTTTAACGTATGTAGCCGCGAGTGAATCGCGGCTTTTTATTGTCAGTAATTTAACACTTACATCTGGTAATGTTTGACGTTTTATTGTGCTAAATGAAATGTAAATTGCATAAATATTGCTTAAATTGGAATGCTTTGTAGAGCGGGCTGACTATAAAAGCCGTTGCCGAGGCTGTTTAATTAATGATCATTGAGTGGGGAGGCTAAAGAGGTAAACTAAAATCGCTTACTCATTTTAATGACAGTAATGTTTAGATTTTGGTGATAACTTTACGTTGTCGAGCTAACGTAGTGAACTGACGTATTTGATAAGGGGGGTATATTGAGCAGAAAAAGCCTAAATGCGGCAGGTGTATTGCTGTTATCAGCGAGTTTAGCGCCGATTAGCGTAACAGCAGATCAAATTTATTTTAGCTTCGATAATGATATCGTTACCGGCTCAGATGGTGATTACTCCAATGGTTTTGTCATAGGTTGGCATGCAAAGCCAGAACACAATTTTTCAGCGGCAGCATCGGTCTTTCAATGGCAGTCTGCACTTTTATTCCCCCAACAAACACAGCAAGCACACCGTGGGGCTCAGTTATATAGCCGAATGTGGACCCCAATTGAAATCGCCTATGACTATCCACAATCAGAAGAAAGACCTTATGCAGGTCTATTGGAGTTAGAAAGCTATACCGGTGTGTTTAGCCCATCACTGGCACAAAAAAATTGGTTGTCTGTTGGTGTTATGGGACCTGCGTCAGGGGCTGAAATGCTGCAATCAGTGGTGCATAACATTACCTCATCAACTAAACCGGGTGGTTGGGATTATCAAATAGAGAATCAGCTGACATTTCAACTTGCCTATGAAGTCGAAGCTTTACTCACTCGTCAGCAAGCATTTGAAAATAGTCAGTGGGATTTAAGCGCATTTAATCATTCGATGGCTGGGAATTTTCGTTCTCAATCGAGTGTCGGTCTCACCTTGCGTTGGGGTGATGACTTAGACCAAACCTTTGGCCAACTTTCAAGTCAGGCTGGTCACTTAGGAAATTATACTCATTCCGCTAACTCTGATGGTAGCTGGACGGCTTATGCAAGGGTGCAGGCTGGATATCGGTTTAATGATTTAACCATTGATGGTGATTTACCCTATGACTCATCGCTTGAAATCAAGCATGAACAAGCGCAAGCAAGTTTAGGGGTGATATGGGCATTTCCCACATGGTCTGTGAGTTGGAGCTTTGATTTTTATAGCAAAGAATATCAATCAGATGTCGATGACTGGCATGGCTATGGGGTGATTAGTTACACTAAAGTGCTTTAATTCTGGTTATAAAAAACGATGTTTAAAAGGCGCACCATGATTCATCATGGTGCGCCTTTTCAGTCTATTACAGAGTTATTATGACTAAAGTTTTTTAGACCTGATTGTGCATGTCATTTAATGCTTGATGTAGCAAATCATCGTCATTAGCCTGATTAGTATCACTTTGATCAGGTTGGTCATTTAAATCTGCCAATAACTCATCTTTATGCTGCTGATGGTTATCATCATCTAACGGGTTTTCAAAAGCGTCGACCTGATTGGCATCTAACATATCGGCATCAGGTGCCGCTAGTGTTTCCGCCACATTAGCTAAATCATTCACTACTGTTGCTTGTGGAGTTGGATTCATATCAGCATGACTAACGCCTACCATCTGTAGATAGTGATCAATAGGAGAACTCGCCCCGGACTGGTTAAGTGAATGAGCACCTTCGGGATGCTCGGGGCTGCTTTCATCATCAGCGCCAATATGCGCTAGCACCTCATCAAATGAAGGTTCATCTTCAGTGATGCTTGCGCTAAAAGTCATTATGTCGTCAGGTACGTCGTTCATGTCCGCTGCAGGTGGCGGAGCGGCAGATGTATCGGGTGTGATTGTCATGCCAACAAGGTGAGTAGAGGTTTGGTTATGACCACTGTGGCCATGAACATAAGTCACATCTACATTCACTTTGACATCAACATTGGACGCATGTGCATCATGATACACAACTTGAAATACGTCATGATGTTCTTCTGAAGTGGTTTGCCCTGCCCAATGGCTGCCGCCTGTCGCCTTATTACCGGCAGTCGGAGCTTGCCTATAAACATAGTCCACGTGGCCAGTTACGGGATCGATGCTTAAGGTACCGTATTGGCCTTGCAAACTGGTTGAAGTATGACCGTGGCCATCAGTGATTGCCCACCCAGCGCCAGATAAACTAGGGCTGAGCTGTTGTATTATTGGAGGTGCAACCAGATCGCCTGAGATATGTGAGCCAATGCTACCACTACCTGTTGGTGTGGGGGGGGTCTTAAAGCTCAAAGTGGGTACAGGGTTAGCGCTATCGCTAATAAACAGAGGGCTGTGTATTGATGCTAAATTACCCGCTAAATCTTGAACAGATGCGGTGACATCAACCGTTCCCCCTGGCAGCGCCTGAACCTCCGCTGCGGTTAATGAAGTGTGCCAAGCGCCTTGAGTTACCACGGCTTGATGCTGCTGACCCGCAATCGTTACTGTAACCGTTTGCCCATCTTCAACGCCAGATACTGTACCGGTTATATCAACCGCTTGCTGGTGTTCGCTGGCTTCAATGATATTGTCGCTAGTGATTGGGTTAACCCTAATGGCCGCGTTAGTATCGGTGCTGTAGTGATGATTATCCGTCGCAGTAGCGTTGTTTCCTGCTGTATCCGTTATGGTGACTGATGCGCTAATGTTGGTGTGGCTGCTCAGTTGATTGGCTGGGATGTCGATTGAGAATCTATGTTGTGCATCCACGGCGCCAGTGTAAGTGTGTGTGCCTAGTGTAAGGGTGATATTGTCGCCAACGCTGACTTCACTCCCCACAGTACCAGTGACTGGCACGCTGCCACTGAGCTCGGCCTGATTGAGCACGTCATCAGCAGTGATAGGGTCAAGGCTAATGTGTGGCGCTGCTACATTAGTGTCTAGCGTAAAATCAATACTGGTGGCTTTTGATGTGTGCCCAGCGTTGTCAGTTTGCCTTACCTGTAGCTGATTAAGTCCCTCGACAGGAGTAAATTGGCTGCTCCAATGGGCACCACCATCTGTGGAATACTCCACCTGCATTCCAGCGGTTTGACCTGAGATGCTAAGCGCCCCATCTTGAGTGATCAAGTCTGTGGCCGAGCTGCCGGTATCATGGGCCAGCGAGACTGCTAATGGCGCAATAATGATCGGGGCTTGATAAGGGTCTATATGAATAGTTAAGTTGTTCTGACTATTGTCTGCATAATCACCACTCGTGTCTGTGACGCGGTAGATAAGATTAGGCACTTGCCCGCTAAATTGACTGTTTGGGGTAAAGGTGTAGTCGCCGTTGGCTGAAATTGCGATAACCCCAACACCAGTAATGTTATGAGTTTGCCCAGCTTGAACCGTTACATAGTGATGCGTTACTGGGTCTTGAAATTGCACATCATCAAGCACTAACTGTGCGCCATCATCAACATCCGTAGCCCCCTGCAGTAAGTTGCCTGTAACGGGGCCGTTATTCTGCTGAGAATGTGGGTTAAAACTGTGGATGATTGGACGATCACTGGTGCCTGTGACGACGACTTGAGCTTGCTGCTGCGATGTCTGCACATTGCTACCAGCTCCTTGTTGTAGCTCATACTTAATGTCAACTTTTAAGGCGATGCCGTTGGCCAAATGGTTGTAGCTATTGTGCGCCGGATCGACCTGTAATGTATGGCCGTCGCCGGCTAGCATAAAGCCATCGGGTACCTGATTAGTGTAATGAACACCGTCGGTCGAAAATTGCATGTGGCTTACAGTGCCACTGCTCAGTCCACCGAGTAAATCGAGAGATTTAACCGCGCCACCTTCATTAACGCTCACGCTTGGCGTGTCATCATGGCCATGAATTTGCACATTGATGGTGTGGCTAGCAGTGCCGTCCGGTGAGGTAAGGGTAAAGCTTTCGGTCACAACTTGCCCGGCAACCAAACCATTAGTGGTAGCGAGTGAATTGTCTAAGGTATAAGACCAATTGCCTTGCTGATCCATTGACAGATAACCATACTGCCCCGCTAACTGGCTGATTGTGGCAAACTGATTTTCGCCACTGTCGACATCTGTCAGTGTTAACTGCCCCGTCAGACGACTCGTTGCACCATCTTCGAAGATATCGACGTTCGATGATGCTTGTGACTGGCCATTGATCAGGGCTGCATCGTTCACCGCTGCGAGCGTGGTGCTAGCAGCTGTATGGGTCACACCACCGTGGGCATCCTTAACGTCATAGCTAAAATGGACATCGCCGTTATAGTCTTTTTCTGGGGTAAAGGTGAAGGTGCCATCGGCATTTAACGCAATAGCGCCATGATCAGCCTGTAGGTTTTCAATGGATAATTTGCCAATATCGTTGTCATCGATATCAGTTGTGTTAGCCAGTAGCTGTGCTGGGGTGAGGACTATCTGGGTATCTTCTAAGCCATTCGCTAAACGTACTTCAGCTGATGCAAC
>NZ_JAUORC010000027.1:0-62991 GCF_030547465.1 Shewanella sp. 5_MG-2023 | reverse complement strand
GGAGCGACATATCAGGTTCGAACTGATGACCTATACCTTGGCAAGGTATCGCTCTACCAACTGAGCTAATGTCGCATTTTGGTGTTTCAACTTTCAAACTTCAACCTCTTGCAGTAATGACTCTTACTGTAAAAAGTTGAGGCCGCATTATATGTAATATTCACTACACTGCAACCCTTATTTCAAAAAAAAAGTCTGATCGGTTAAATTTTAAATACTTCGCGGCGATAAAACTGCAATTCTTCGATAGATTCTTTGATATCTTCTAAAGCTTGGTGGGTATTCTTCTTAGTCAGCCCATCCATCACTTCCGGTTTCCAGCGCTTGGTAAGCTCTTTAATCGTACTGACATCAATATTGCGATAATGGAAGAACTCTTCCAGCTCCAACATGTACTTGTTCAAAAAGCGGCGATCTTGGCCAATGGTATTGCCACACATAGGTGACGCACCTTTTGGCACATACTGCTCTAAAAAGGCAATCGTCTGTCTAATGGCATCTTCTTCAGTGTATGAACTCGCCTTTACGCGATCAATTAAACCTGATTGTCCATGGTGAGTTTGATTCCATTCATCCATACCGGCTAACACTTCATCTGATTGATGAATCGCAACCACAGGGCCTTGGGCTAATACGTTTAACTCTTGATCTGTCACAATAGTGGCAATTTCAATTACACGATCGACGCTAGGTTCTAGACCCGTCATTTCTAAATCAACCCAAATTAGATTGCTTGAGTTTACAGCCATAATATCTGCCTTATTCTGTCAAAAGCCCATAATTCAGGCTTTTTTATTAAAGAGGGTGTATCATACTGTTTTTTTAAGCGACACAAAAACACCAAATTAATGAAGATTAGCCTGTGAGTAAAAAGAAACCACTTAGCCAAGGTCAAAAGCGCAGAATGCGCGACAATCAGAGTAAGCGCCTAAAACGCAAAGACACACAAGATTCTGCTAACGAGTTACAGGATAGTCTACTAGGGCCTGAACAGCAGGGTATTGTTATTTCACGTTTCGGTCAGCATGCTGATATTGAAACCGAAGATGGCACTGTCGCCCGTTGTAATATTCGCCGTAATATCACTAGCCTTGTAACCGGTGATAAAGTGCTAGTGCGCCTTGCCAATGAAACCGATCGTGGTATTGGGGGCATTGTTGAAGCGGTTCATCCACGGATTTCGTCGCTAACTCGTCCAGATTTATATGATGGCGTAAAAATCATTGCTGCCAATATTGATCAAATTTTGATTGTATCGTCGATTTTACCCAGCTTTACCACCCAAATTATTGACCGCTACTTGGTTGCCGCTGAAGACACCGATATTCCACCAGTCATCATTCTTAATAAAATGGATTTATTAACCGATGACAATCGTGAAGAAGTCGAAGTGGCATTAGAGCGTTACCGCCAGATTGGTTACCCCGTCTATATGGTCAGTAGCCATACTGGTGAAGGTGTTGATCAAATAAAAGCCTTACTTGCTGATAAAATTAGCGTATTTGCAGGGCAATCAGGTGTAGGTAAATCATCGCTGATTAATGCACTGATGCCTGATGCAGAGCTAGCAATTGGCGATGTATCCAATAACTCAGGCCTAGGTCAGCACACTACAACGACGGCAAAGTTACTTCACTTTCAAAGTGGCGGCGACTTAATTGACTCTCCAGGTGTACGAGAGTTTGCGCTATGGCACTTACCTGCCCCGCGCGTAGGCTGGTGCTTTATTGAATTTAGAGATTACATCGGTACCTGTAAGTTTAGAGACTGCAAACATGGTGATGATCCAGGTTGCGCCTTGCAAGCGGCGCTAGCTGATGGGAAAATAACCCAAGATAGATTTAGTAATTACCAGCGCATTATTGCCAGCCTAGATGAACAGCGACATGCTCGCCACTTCCGCGCCGCTGACGAGTAACGTCGCTGACGTACAAATATTAACTGTTATATTATAACAACCTCAACAACTCAAAAGGGTATTCAATTGGACTCTGTTAAAATTGCTTTGCAATACATCTTACCTAAACACTTACTTTCACGTCTTGTGGGTAAACTTGCTGCCGCTGAAGCTGGCGCAATCACCACTGCAGGTATTCGATGGTTCATCAAGCAGTATAAAATAGATATGTCTGAAGCGGCTCAAAGTGAACCTGAAGCCTATAAAACATTTAATGCCTTTTTTACCCGCGCATTAAAACCGGGTCTTCGCCCAATTGTTGAAGATGCGAAAACAGTCGCTCACCCTGTTGATGGCGCAGTAAGTCAATGTGGTCCTGTACAAGCTGGCAAAATTGTCCAAGCAAAAGGCCATGACTACACCACCTTAGCCCTGTTAGGCGGTCAGATTAAGGATGCTGAACGTTTTAATGATGGCGAGTTTGCAACGATTTATTTAGCACCCAAAGATTATCACCGAATTCACATGCCAATCACTGGCACCTTGTCGAAAATGACTTATATTCCTGGTGATTTGTTTTCGGTTAACCCGTTAACTGCGCAAAATGTACCAGGGCTATTTGCCCGTAACGAACGTGTTGTCGCTATTTTTGAAACTGAAGTAGGCCCACTTGCCATGGTATTAGTTGGCGCAACGATTGTGGCAAGTATTGAAACTGTTTGGGCAGGCACAGTGACCCCGCCTTGTGGTAAGCAAGTCTTCACATGGGATTACCCAACTGAAGGTCCTGAAGCACTGACGTTAGAAAAAGGCGCCGAAATGGGCCGCTTTAAGTTAGGCTCTACCGTAGTAATGTTATTTGCTCAAGACGCTATTGAAAGCTTTGCCGAAGGCGTTGAGCCAACGCAAACCACACGCATGGGTCAAGCCTTCGCTCATTTAAAGTAATCGTTATTGCCCACAACATGGTTAGTTGAACGAGTATGATGCCAACAGGCGCTTTCAAAGGATCGAATCCAAACTCAGGGTTAATTCAATTGCATATCGCAGTACTGCTATTTGGCGGTACTGCACTATTTTCTAAAATTATCCCCCTCAATGCGCTAGACATCACAGTACTGCGTTGTGTTATCGCCTTTTTTGCACTTGGCTGTATCGTCAAATTAAGCAAGAAAAAGCTACAATTACAGCAATTCAAACATTACTTAGTCGCCCTAGGCCTCGGTATTCTTGTTAGCTTGCATTGGGTGACCTATTTCGCCTCAATGCAACTGTCATCAGTTGCCATTGGCATGATTGCTTTTTTCACCTACCCCGTCATGACTGTGCTTATAGAGCCGCTAGTCAATAACACACGGCTTAAATTAGTGGATGTTATTTCAGGTTTAGTGGTATTAATCGGAGTGATGTTACTTATTCCCGAGGCCAACCTCGAAAATGATGTCACCTTAGGCATTGCTACAGGTATTTTATCTGCTGCGTTATTCACTGGCCGCAATTTGCTCCATAAACGCTACTTCAGTGGTTATAGCGGCCCTCAGGCTATGTTTTATCAAACATTCGTAGCTGTAGTCGTGTTAAGCCCGTGGTTAGAAGTGGAATTAGATACTATCAAGGCTGAAATGTGGACAACAATTGTCATTTTAGGGGTATTTTTTACCGCTGCCCCCCACGCCTTATTTGCCTCAGCGCTGCGTCAATTAAGCGCTAAAACTGTCGGACTCGTCTCATGTCTGCAGCCCTTTTATGGCACGGTATTAGCCTTGCTATTGTTAAATGAGCAAGTCAATGTCACTACCACTGTGGGAGGGTTGATTATCTTAGCCACCGCAATTTTCGAAACTCAGCAAAATCATAAAAAAAATAAAGCGTAAACTCAGGTTTTTGTTACCATTGTATTAGTCCCTCTTAAGTAATCATCCAACTATGATACGTATTGCGGTTTTATTGTTCTGTATTATTTCTTTTACTGCCTCTGCAACCTCTCCGCTGCAGTTAGACAAGCGCTTGGGCTTTGCTAAAAATACCAATACAATCGCGGTTGTGGACATTCCAACTCAAATAGACAATGTCCAGCAAAGTATCACAAGGCTGCGTAATGAAGCCCAAAGCTATGATGATCTTGAGTCGACAAGTGCTGGCACAATCAACAGCATTACTGCAAAAATCAATCAGCCCGCAGCGCCAATCATCATCAATGACGATGTTGATATTAGCCAACAAGCCTCAATGGCTTACTACCATTTATCAGAGCAAAAACAATCTGAAAATGATTTAAGCTTGCAGTTAGTTGAGCTTAATAAAAGACAAACAGCCTTACCCACGTTAATACGCCAAGCCAAAGAAGCCTTAAATCAGCATAAGCGTGCCCGACAAGCGCCTTTGGATACCCCTTTAGGCAAGCTGCAAAGCTTACAAGCTGAGTTACTTGAGCAACATATCGCAACCTTATCTTCTGAGTTATCCAGTGGTCCTAAACAAAAACAAATCGTGCAACTGCAATTGCAGCTTTTGCGCTTAGAGCATGCCCAGCAAGAGCGATTAATTGAGCAGTTAAACCAAAAAAATAATCAATATCGCCAACAACAAGCCGCCAATACCATTGCCAACAACCTGATTGATGAGCAACAACTTGCCGATGAAGTCTCGCAAGAGATAAGCGCACAAAATCAGCAGTATGCTGACGAATTAATCCGTATAAATAATGCCATTTCAGACACCATCGAGTTGCAAGAAAAAGCAGAGAAACAATACCAATCCCATGCGCTACAGCTGGCTAATGTTGAGGAGCAAATCACCTGGGTAGAAACTAACTCTGCATTTGGCGACCGTTTTTTACAGATGCTGCAGTCCTTACCTAAGCCGACAAACCAAGATAAATTACTGGCATCCGTTGCTGACTCACGCCTAAAGCGTTATCAGGCTGAGCAACAAAAAGCGTTAAATAAGCAACAATTGAGCAATCAGAAGTATCTTAATAATACCCAAGTAAAATTACTTACCTCTCAGCAAAGCCTAATCGAACAAGTAGTACAAAGCTATGATGTATACCTCAATGAGCAAGCTAAACTGCGCAATAGTTATGAGCAGCTAACACAGATTTATCTTGATCTTAAAAACACCCTCAATGAACATTTATTTTGGGTTCCCAATGCGGCGGCAATATCCGGTTTGTGGCTTATTGACTTAAAGAATGCCACCGTATGGATGATGCAAACCCAACAAGGGCAACTGCTTAAACAAGCGTGGGCAGATCAAAATATATATTGGGCTTGGTGGGTGATCACCTTGATATTGTGCTTAATGGCCCAGGATTTATTGACGCCTAAATTTAATAGAACCATTGAACATTATGGTCAATATGTGGGTAACGTAACCCAAGATAAATTCAAATACACCGCTAAAACCTTAGCGCTAAGTTTATGTTATTCGCTAGTAAAACCATTACCGGTACTACTTGCTGGATGGATTTTATTTGCCTCAGAACTGAACTTGGTGCATGCAATTGGGGTTGGCGTGTTATCTGTGGGTGGCAGCTACTTGGTGTACCGAGTCTTTGCATTACTTGCCTGTGATAATGGCATTTTAGTCTGTCACTTTAGAAGACCTGAAACCTTAATTAGGCGCCTTCAAGAAAAAACCCTGCGCTTTATTGTCTTAAGCTGGCCATTAATTGGCATTATCGGTTTTACTGAAGCCCTTGATAGCTCGCTTATTCGTAACAGTATTGGTCGTTTGGCATTTTTCTTATTCACCATCTCGCTATTGATGCTATATAAAGATTTATATGCCTTTATTAATGATTTTCGTGCCAACGCCAATGATGGCAAGAACATGAAATTACTCCATAAAGTCATTTGGGCATTTTTAATCACAGTGCCTTGCGCCAGCATTGTTTTCGCCCTAATAGGTTACTATTTTAGTGCCTTTCAAGTATTACTGCAGCTGCAATTAGCCTTATTGCTAGGCTTAGGCTTTTTATTGTTGTACCAACTACTAAAGCGTTGGATGCTAATCGAGCGCCGTTTAATTGCCTTTGATCGCGCTAAAACCAAACGAGCAGAAAGACTGGCGCAACGTGAGCGTGGCGAACTAAATAATACCCCCGATGTCTCTGAAAACTATGAAGAGCCCAAAGTCGACCTGGAAACTATCTCGAGTCAGTCGCTGGGGTTAGTACGTTCGCTACTGATTTTAGCCTTTTTTGCTAGTTTACTTGGGCTTATTTCTCAAACCCATACTGCACTGTTTTCTTTCCTTGATGGCATTACCTTATGGAGCACCCATTCGGTAGTTAACGGTATAGAGCAGCAAATTCCGATCACCTTAAAGTCAATTCTGTTTGCCTTTATCACCGTTGGCTTTTCCGCCATGATTGCTAAAAATCTGCCGGGTTTACTAGAGCTGACCATTTTACAACGATTAGAGCTATCGCCAGGTACAGGGTTTGCTATCACCACCGTAAGTAGTTACGTGGTGGTATTTCTTGGCATGTTAATCGGGTTTTCCACCGTCGGGGTTGAATGGTCGAAATTACAATGGCTTGTTGCAGCGCTATCGGTGGGCCTTGGTTTTGGCTTACAAGAAATTTTTGCTAACTTTATTTCTGGTTTGATTATCTTATTTGAAAAACCGATTCGAATAGGCGATACGGTGACCATTCGCGACTTAACCGGCACCGTCAGCAAAATTGAAATTCGAGCCACAACCATTGTCGATTGGGACAGAAAAGAGATTATTGTCCCCAATAAAGCCTTTATTACAGAACAACTGGTCAACTGGTCGTTATCTGATCCTATTACCCGAGTTATCGTTTATGTGTCAGTGCAGCGTGATGCAGATCCATCAAAAGTTGAAGCCTTACTCCATCAAGCAGTAAGAGAATGTGACTTATCATTGACCTTCCCTGAGCCTGAAGTTTGGTTTGCAGGTTTTGGCCAGCACACCCAAGATTATGAAGTCAGATCCTATGCTAAAGACATGAACGATCGTTGGCCCTTAAGGCATAACCTTCACAAACGTATTTGTAAAAAACTAAAAGAAAACCAAGTTGAATTGGCGTACCCACAAATGGAAATCCATATCAATAATGGTCAGAGTCGTGAATTTAATAAAATTATCAAAGGTTAAATAAATGCTGATTTTTGCTCACCGCGGTGCGAGTGGTTATGAAGTAGAAAACACCCTTGCGGCAATGGAAAAAGCACTGGCGTTAAAGGTTAGTGCCATTGAACTTGATGTTTATAATGTGGAAGGGCAACTGATTGTATTTCATGATCGCCGCCTAGAAACCAAAACCTCAGGACAAGGGTTAGTGCATCTAAGTAGCTTAGACACTATCAATAATGTGACTATTAAGCAGCATAAACTACCGACGCTATGGCAAGTCATGGGCCTGATTAAAGGTCGCTGTATTGTCAATATTGAGCTTAAAGGCTATCACACCGCCGCGCCACTGATAGCGTGCTATAACGACATAATTGAACAGCTTGGCTTTAGCCCTGAACAGCTACTGATTTCATCGTTTAACCAGCCTTATTTACTCGAAGTTAAACAACATATCCCCCATGCCAGAGTCGCCCCCATTTTAGCGGGCGTACCGCTAAACTATGCCGAATCAGTGTCCGCTCTTAATGCGTATTCTATCCATGTCGACATTCATTTTGTTACCCATAAAATGGTTAATGATGCCCATCAACGTGGGGCTAAAATTTATGTGTATACCGTCGATAATGCGGAAGATATTCAAGCCTTAAAAGCCATTGGTGTGGATGGTATATTCAGTAACTATCCCGATAAAGCCGCCGCTGTAATCCAACAACTAAACCAGCAACAAGACACTGATCCTCAGCAGGCTAATTACCATTTATGCTTTGGTTAAACAATCGGCCATAAACAAGCAAGTTTACCAAGTTAAGTCGTTAAACTTGCCTGTTTTTTTGTGCCCAAGCACCAACAGCAAAGAATGCTGCCAGCAGTAATAACAGCATCCATTGTGCAGGCAGCGATTTTAGCTGTCCTGCTAGCCACGGGCTAATGCTAACAATGGCTAAACCGTAACCAAAGGCGTTCACCAGCACAAATACCCCAGTCCGCACCAAGAAACCCTGACCAGATAACGCCTTACGTAACACACGATTAATATCGGTGGCAAACACCACAATACAACAGGCCACTAACGCAGTGGAAATTTCACTCATCCACGGATGAAGCATTGCGCCGAGTTTGGCGATAAATGCTATGATTTGACTCATTAACTACCTCTATATGATCAGCATTCGGAATGTTATGGCGCATAAATTATTATTGTTAACCCAAGATAACGACAAATTTCGTCAATTATTATCTGCTTATGACCTCAAGGACCTGACCATTCTGGGTGATGAACCCAGTAGTATCACTGAAGCGAATATCTGGTTTGCAGAGCCGCACCTTGCTGCGCCATTGCTTAACTTAGCGAGCAACTTAACTTGGATGCAATCCACTTTTGCTGGTGTTGATCGCCTTACAGGTTCTAGACAACGACGGGATTACGTCCTAACCAATATCAAAGGGATTTTTGGCCCTTTGATGAGTGAATATTTATTTGGTTATTTACTTGCCCACCAGCGAGAGCATGCAAAATATAAACAACAGCAGCAACATAAGCAATGGATCCCTGGTAGCTACAGAACCTTACAAGGCCAAGGCTTACTGTTACTCGGTACCGGCTCGATTGCCCAGCATATTGCTAAAACGGCGAAGCATTTCGGCATGACGGTTACCGGCCTGAGTCGTAGCGGCGAGCCAAAGGCGCATTTTGACCATGTTGATACTATTGAGCACTTAGCTAACTATTTGCCTAGTGCACACACCATCGCCAGTACGCTACCTAGCACCTTAGAAACTGAGAATCTATTAAGCAAAACCATGCTGGCATTACTACCTGATGAATGTGTGCTGTTCAACCTTGGCCGCGGAAATGTGCTCGATTTAGATGCCTTAGCTGCGCAATTACTTAATAAGTCACAACAAAACGCAATCCTTGATGTCTTTAATCAAGAGCCATTGCCCGCAGACCACCCTATTTGGCATTGCCCTAATGCCATTATCACCCCCCATATTGCCGCCCCAAGCTTTCCTGAACAAGTGGTAGAAGTGTTCGTTGAAAACTTCCATTTATGGACAACACAGCAACCTCTAAAGCATCAGGTCGATTTTTTTAAGGGCTATTAATCTTTATTATTAACCGCCAGCAAAATGCCTAACAATTAAGTCATACTGTAATTTAAATCTCATGGATGAGCTGATATTGAATAAAAGTAACCCCTCTGGAGTCTATATCCTCCCGACTTGAAAACCCTAAGACCTCTTCCTTTTAACCCAATTGATAACGCCGATATTGGCATTAAACTCCCATTGCAGCAGTAATTGTGAGCAAGTTAGCAATTTTTAATAACTAATATCCTTGGCACCAATTAAGAAATTGATAAAAAGTTATTAGCAATGAGAACGGTTTTCATTTAGAATTGCATTACAGTCAACGAGCGATCATCTCTTAGCCTTATGAATTGTCTAAGTTAAGATATGAATCAGATTAATTGAAGAGGCTTTATGTACGTTTGTCTTTGTCACGGAATTACTGATACCCAAATCAGAGAAGCAGTAAGCAAGCATGGCGACAGCTCTTTAGCTGACGTAAAAAAACGCTTAGGTGTAGCTGATCAATGTGGTAAATGTGCGCGTATGGCAAATAACATTATTCAAGCTCAAGTTGATGTTGAACCTAAATTTTACGAAGTGGCGTAAGCTGCTGCTAAAAAGCAAGACTAACTCAAGCCTTAAGTTCATCCTCAGGTTAAAATCAAATTCTCATAAAAAATGCTGCCCATTGGCAGCATTTTTTATGTCTTTCTTTTATGGCTATTCTGCTGCGCGATTAATCGCTTGATGGCTCAATGTCAGCATCCGTTTGCGCACCGAGCTCGATATCAACACTATCGACCCGTTGTAAACCACGAGGTAGTTTCGCGCCTCTACGGCCTCTCTCACCACGATAATGCTCAAGATCAGATGGTTTTAAAGTTAGCTTACGTTTACCAGCCCACAGGGTAACTGACGCCTCTTGTGGAATAACATCAAGATGGATCAATAGCTCTTCTCTGCTCTTAGCGCGATCCGTTGGAATACCAATGATCTTGTTACCCTTACCTTTCGATAACTGCGGCAAGGCATCAACATCAAAGATAAGCATTCGGCCTTCATTGGTTATCGCCATAATTGACTGAGGCACGCCTTTTTTAACCAATTTAGGCACTAAGGACTGCGCATTCGCAGGCAGGCTTAATAATGCTTTACCAGCCTTATTACGACTCACCATATCTGCATAAGAGCCGATAAAACCGTAACCGGCATCACTGGCTAATAAATAGCATTGTGAATCAACGCCCATCAACACATGGCGCATTACCGCCCCTGGCGCTAAATTAAAGCGTGTCGTGATTGGCTCACCCTGACTTCTAGCAGAAGGTAGCGTATGTGTATCGGTTGCAAACGCCCGCCCTGTCGAGTCGATAAACACTGATGGCTGATTACTCTTACCGCTGGCACTACATAAGAAGCTATCACCGGCTTTATAATTTAACCCTTCGCCATCAATATCATGACCTTTCGCGCAGCGTACCCAACCTTTGTCAGATAACACTACGGTCACTGACTCTGCTGGGGTCAACTCTTGCTCAGTTAAGGCTTTTGATTCAATACGCTCAATGATAGGCGAGCGGCGATCATCGCCATAGGTTTCACCATCTTGTATGAGCTCTTTTTTAACTAAGGTTTTTAAGCGGCGCTCAGAACCCAAAATAAGTTGCAGCTTATCGCGCTCTGCAGCTAACTCTTCTTGCTCACCTTTAATTTTAAATTCTTCAAGCTTGGCCAAATGACGTAACTTAAGCTCTAAAATCGCTTCGGCTTGCTTATCTGATAAATCAAACCGTGACATTAACTCTTTTTTCGGCTCATCATTGAAGCGAATGATCTCGATGACTTCATCAATATTTAAGAAGGCAATCATCAAAGCATCAAGAATATGCAGCCTTGCAAGTACCTTATCAAGACGATATTGCAAACGACGGGTCACGGTTGAGATGCGGTAACTGAGCCACTCAGTTAGCATCTCTTTCAGGCCTTTAACCCTTGGGCGACCATCAAGGCCGAGCACATTTAAGTTAACTCGAAAGCTCTTTTCTAAATCCGTAGTGGCAAACAAATGCGCCATTAATTGATCGCAATCAACACGATTTGAGCGAGGCACAATGATTAATCGTACTGGGTTTTCGTGATCAGATTCATCACGTAAATCTGCCACCATCGGCAACTTTTTAGCCTGCATTTGGTTAGCAATTTGCTCTAAAATCTTGCCGCTACCAGCTTGATGTGGCAAACAAGTAATGACAATTTCGCCGCTATCAATCTCGTAAACCGCGCGCATTTTAATCGAGCCACGACCTGTTTCATAAATCTTGGCAATGTCTTTACTTGGGGTAATAATTTCAGCTTGGGTCGGATAATCTGGCCCTGGTACCAGCTCCATTAGGCGCTCAAGTTCCGCTTTAGGATTATCCAATAACTCCACACACGCAGACACTAATTCACGCACATTGTGTGGTGGGATATCGGTTGCCATACCCACGGCAATACCGGTAATACCGTTTAATAAAATATGCGGTAAGCGTGCAGGCAATGATTTCGGCTCTTTTAAAGTTCCGTCAAAGTTAACGCCCCATTCAACCGTGCCTTGGCCTAATTCAGATAAAAGCACTTCTGAAAATTTTGATAAGGTCGCTTCGGTATAACGCATGGCTGCGAATGACTTAGGGTCGTCTGGCGCCCCCCAGTTACCTTGACCTTTGACTAAGGGGTAACGATAGGAAAATGGCTGCGCCATTAATACCATAGCTTCATAACACGCACTGTCACCATGGGGATGGTATTTACCTAATACGTCACCCACGGTTCTAGCAGACTTTTTAGGCTTAGATTGAGCTGATAATCCAAGCTCGCTCATAGCGTAAATAATACGACGTTGAACAGGCTTTAAACCATCGCCAATATGTGGCAAAGCACGATCCATGATTACGTACATTGAATAGTTTAAATAAGCCTCTTCTGTAAAACGGCGTAGGGGCATTTGCTCTACACCATCAAGGCTTAATTCAATCGCATCACTCATTAGTTAATATTCCTGTGATTATTCTGGCGCTTTATAAAACAAGCGATATACATTGCCTTTTAGGTCATCAGAGATGAACACTGCACCATCGGGTGCATTTATCAGGTCATAAGGTCTAGCAACGGGAAACTCACCGTCTAAAAAGCTGACGACTCTTTCGCGCTTGATAATTTGGTCATCTTCAAGGGCTAACATCACCACCTGATAACCAATTTTACTTGAGCGATTCCACGAGCCATTTTCAGCAACAAATAATTGATGATGGTAACGCTCAGGAAAATTATCACCTTGATAAAAAAGTAGGCTGGTTGGTTTTACATGCGCTGGTAATTCAAATTCTGGTGTTGAAACATTGAGGTTGTCTGGTTTCTTAAAAGAAGGCTCAACAACATTGGTTCCATGAATATAGGGAAAACCAAAATGGCTACCCTTTACGTCTATGCGGTTTATTTCATCGGCTGGCATGGTATCACCCATCCAATTTCGGCCTTGATCAGCAAACCATAATTTAGCGCTGCTCGGCGACCAGTCAAAACCAATAACCCGCCTTAATCCTGATGCCACTTGTTCGGTGTCACCCGTCTTAATATCAATGGCTAACATGCTGCTAAATGGCGCTTCTGCTTCACACACATTACACGGAGAACCAATAGAGATATACAGTCGGCCATCGGGTCCAAACTTCATCCCACGAGCATGTTTGCGCTCAACACTTGGCAGCCCTGAGTACACCTCTTTGGGTCTACCAGGACGCCTAAGGCGGTCTTCAATATCTTGATAACGTAAAATACGGTCTTGATCAGCGACATACAAATCACCGTCATGAAACGCGATAGCTTCTGGGTACTCTAAGCCTTTACCAATTAGGTAGCGTTTGTTTACCTGACCATCGTTATCAGAGTCGACTAAAGCATAAATGGTGCCGCTCTTTTTTGAGCCGACAAACAAGGTGCCGTTAGTGCCCATTGCCATTTGTTTGGCATCACCTAAATCTGAGGCATACAGTGTCAGCCCAAATCCTTTAGTCACAGTAATCATCATGGTGTCGGCTGCAAAAGCTTTAACCACAGTCATTTGTGTTAAAGCAAGCACGGACAACGCCTTTAACGCTGTCTTCGCTTGCTTAAAGTCCATTTTAAATTTTATGTTCGACATCTTAGTAATTTTTGCCTTCATTGTTGTTATAAGCATTGCTATCAGCAATCGTTATGGGCAATTGTTATGGGCATAAAACTGAGTAAATTACAGCTGAGCTAGATCACCTTTAGACTCTAACCAGATTTTACGATCTGGCGAGCGCTTTTTCGCAAGTAACATATCCATGAGTGCGACTGTGTCTTCATTATCATCAATGGTTAATTGCACCAAACGGCGGGTATTAGGATCCATTGTGGTTTCTCGCAGTTGCAATGGGTTCATCTCACCTAGACCTTTGAAACGAGTGACTTGCACTTTGCCTTTTTTCTTTTCTGCCACAATTCGGTCTAATATACCGTTTTTTTCATCTTCATCTAAAGCATAAAAAACTTCTTTGCCTAAATCGATACGAAACAGCGGTGGCATTGCAATATACACATGGCCTTTCTCGACCAACACACGATAATGCTTCATAAATAAAGCACATAATAGGGTCGCAATATGCAGACCGTCGGAGTCGGCATCAGCAAGAATACAAATTTTGCCGTAGCGTAACTCTGAAATATCAGCACTGTCTGGATCGCAGCCTATAGCGACTGAGATATCATGTACTTCTTGCGAGGCTAATACCTGTGACGCGTCCACTTCCCAGGTATTTAAAATCTTACCTCTAAGGGGCATAATCGCTTGAAACTCACGATCGCGCGCCTGTTTAGCACTACCACCCGCAGAGTCACCCTCCACTAGAAATAGCTCACCGCGCATTGGGTCTTGGCCACTACAATCAGTTAATTTACCCGGTAAAGCCGGCCCTGAAGTAACTTTTTTACGGGCTACTTTTTTAGCCGCTTTTAAGCGTTTTTGAGCATTGTTAATACAAAGTTCAGCTAATTGTTCAGCTTGCTCGGTATTAGAGTTAAGCCATAGCGAGAAAGCATCACGAACAATACCAGAAACAAAGGCAGAGCTTTGACGGCTTGAAAGCTTCTCTTTAGTTTGACCGGAAAATTGTGGGTCCTGCATTTTGATAGATAAAATAAATGAGGCTTTATCCCAAATATCTTCAGGTGAGAGCTTAATGCCTCGAGGCACCAGATTACGAAACTCGCAGAACTCGCGCATCGACTCCAATAAGCCTTGTCTGAAACCATTAACGTGAGTCCCGCCAAGTGGCGTAGGGATCAAGTTAACGTAACTTTCATACAAACTATCTCCACCTTCAGGTAGCCAAGTAATGGCCCACTCTGCCGCGTCCATTTTACCGGTAAAACTACCAATGAATGGCTCTTCAGGTAACAAGACCGAATCTTTTACCGCTTCTTTTAAGTAATCAGTTAAGCCACTTTCGTAAAACCACTCATGTACTTCACCGTTTTGCTTATTGCTAAACTTAATCCGTAAACCAGGGCAAAGCACAGCTTTAGCCCGCAATAAATAAAGTAGCTTAGTAAGCGAGAAGTTACCTGAGTCAAAATAACTGGCATCTGGCCAAAAATGAACTCGGGTACCGGTATTACGACGACCACAGGTGCCGGTAACACGTAAGTCTTCGACCTTGTCACCATTTTCAAATGCCATATCATACACTTGAGCATCACGACGAACGGTAATTTCAACCCGAGTCGATAAGGCATTCACCACCGAAATACCTACCCCGTGCAAACCACCAGAGAATTGGTAATTTTTATTCGAGAACTTACCACCGGCGTGCAATTTAGTGAGGATCAATTCAACCCCAGGAATACCTTCTTCAGGGTGAATATCCACAGGCATACCACGGCCATCATCAGTCACTTCCAATGAATTATCGGCGTGCAATACTACTTCAATTTTTGAGGCGTGACCGGCGAGCGCTTCATCGACACTGTTGTCGATAACTTCTTGACCTAAATGATTCGGCCTGGTGGTGTCGGTGTACATACCAGGACGGCGTTTAACAGGGTCGAGTCCATTAAGAACCTCGATAGCGTCAGAAGTATATTGATTGCTCATAGTCCACACATTTGGTCAATTATTGGCCCAATATTACAGGCCGAAAAGAATACTTGTTATTTAATTTGTAAAAAATCACATATCTTATCTAGCTGATTTTTGTAGCCAATAAAACTGTGGTCACCGTTGGCCTCTAAATGAAGCTGACAACAATGATATTTCGATAATGCTTGACGATAATCTAACACTTCATCGCCAGTTTGCAAAAAAACTAAAAATCTATCTGGGCGACGAATGACTTCAGTATTATATTCAGCAACATCAAGTTTATGTTGCGGTAATACTTGGTAATGTTCATCGGTATAGGGGTTATATTGCGGCCCTAAAAACCCATCAAACAATTCAAAGGGTTTTACTGCAGGGTTTATCAACACTGCTTTACCGCCATATTGTTCAGCTAAATAGCTAGCAAAGTACCCACCTAAAGACGATCCAATGTAGGTTAACGGTTCACCTTCGGCTTTCGCTTGTTCCACAATACCACATAACAAGGTCATCGCCGCTTTAGGTGATGAAGGAAGTTGAGGTTGGTGAAAAGGGTAATCCGGAAAACGTTGTTTTATATAGTCAGCCGTTTCCTTGGCTTTATCTGAAAGAGGTGAACTATTAAATCCATGTATATAGAGCAGCATATTTCCTCTCGCTAAGGTGATATTGAAATTCCAACAGCAGAATGAATATCAAGTTAACCAATAACGAAAAAACGTCTAATAACCGCTCGCATCATTATCTGGAGAGAAGTTTTCGCCAGGCACCCGATAAACATTAGTATGAATGCTACCATTGCTAGCTAGCTCCAGCAAACGATAGCCGGGTTGAAGTCCATCTAGGGCAAAATAAGAAGATTTTGGCTTAAATTGTATACAAGTTGACGGGGTCGCCATTAAGTGAATAGCACCATTGGCGCCTTGATATTCACTATCAATAGCTTGATGCACATGGCCCCATAGCGCGGCTTTCACTTGAGGGTATTCCCCCATGCGCTGTAAAAAGTTATCGCCATTAATCATGCAATGCTGATCAAGCCAGCTGCACTGCACTAAAATCGGATTATGGTGCATAACCAGTAACACGTGTTTCTCAGGATCAGCTTTGATAGCAGCATCAATCAATTTAAATTGATCTTCAGCCATAAAGCCACCCGGTTTACCACGCACTGTTGAGTCCAACATCAATATTTGCCAGTTACCAATGATAATGCGCTGCTGACCAAACAATTGTTTGCCCTGCATATGCAAGCTCATCAAGCGTGGGTCATCATGATTACCCGGTAAATAATGACAAGGCATATCGAGTTTTGTAACTGCATTTGAAAAATGCTGGTATGACTGAGGAGAGTAGTCTTGGCTGATATCGCCAGAGGCCAACATGATGTCAGCTTGCTGATCTGATGCTAAAAAAGTGTCTAGTACCGCCTGAAAACTGGCAGCCGTATTCACCCCTAAAAGCTGCGCTTCTGGATCGGCAAATAGATGAGGATCAGTGACTTGAATCAGCCTGACGACATCCGTTTCAGCGATGGGGTAACTCACTGGCTCTTTTAGCACTAATTAATCCTAGACATAAATTAATTCAATGTAGCAGAACTATGTCGAACATAGATGCTGGGGACGGCATCCAATCTTAAGTAGCTCTTCCAAAAATGCATTAACTTGATATTTCTCATCCGTTTGATGCATATGTACATTTGGATAATCATACACTGCTTTTAATCGATAAATCTGTTGACTAGTTAACACTTCTGCTAATTGAGCATCATGATAGACTCGCACACATGCTTTAGGTGTGGTAAGGAAATCTCCCAAAGGAAAATGCCGCTTTATTTCAATTAGTTGTGTATATTTAGTATTTTCAATAATCGTGATATCTAATAGCCCAAATTGGCCTTTAACAGTCCAAGGCTCATTAATTTCACCATCTTCAGGTAACCATTTCAAAATCAGCGCATAATTACGGCCGCACAATGCTAAAAAAGCACTCACGTTTGGCTGGTACTTATTTTTGGTTACTTGCTGACTCAATTCAAACCTCTTTAATTAGCTTTACATTACGCTTAAATATTGATGATAAGCCGCTTAGCCAGTGTGCTGATTGAACGGCTATGAGGTCACTTTATCTAAGTTTAATGCCAACCATTGTAGACCAATCACGGTAGAGGCATTATCAATACGGCCATTGTTGACCATGTCCATGGCGACATCAAAATCGACCACATGCACTTTTATATCTTCATGCTCATATTCAAGGCCGTGTATGCCTTGGGCTTTACTGGCATCAACTTTAGCCCAGTAAAAATAAAATCGTTCAGATGAACCACCTGGTGTCGCCAGAAAGCTATTAACGAAATGCATTTCAGTGGCACTAAGCCCTGTCTCTTCCATTAACTCTCGATGGGCAACCTCTTCGGCCACCTCGTCAGCGGCGATCATACCTGCAACCAATTCAAGTAGCCAAACAGAATTGGTGGTCCCTATTGCAGGTAAGCGTATTTGCTCGATAAGGACGACTTGATGAGTGACTGGATCATAGGGCAGTACCACAACCGCATTACCCCTTTCAAATACTTCACGAGAGACAACCTCACTCCAACCACCGTCAAAAAGTTTATGCTTAAATTGATATTCATCCACTTGAAAAAAACCTTTAAAAACGGTTTTAGTATCAATGATTTCAACATCTGTTTCAGCGTTAAACTGTGCAAGTATTTCATTATTTTTCATATTTTTTTCTTACAATTTGTAAGCCCTTTAAAATATTTCATACACTATTATACGGTGGTTATATTTAAGCAGGGGATTTTAATAAAGTCTGTTACAACTTGAAAGTTGATATTTGCCTTAGAAATGATAACCTTTTTCAGGATATACAGCAGAGTCTGTTGATCTTTCATGGTTATTTTTGCAACAACAGCTAAAATCTATCTAGGTAATTGAGCAATAAATGTAACATTAGCATTTTTCATACCAATTAATGCATTATCCGTAGCAATAAATGCTACTGAAACACTGTAAAATTTAAGCTAGAAAGATGAACAGATCCTCGCTGCATAGCGACAACTCAGGATTTTAAGCAAGTGCGATAGTACTAAATGATGCTTACTTAATAATGAGTACCGTAAACACCAAAATTATTTTTCCTCCATTGATGGAGATATTGTCTAAAAGGGCAGCAAATGAAATTTAAAATTAGTTCAATATACGCAGCGCTAACATTAGCAGTTGCTGCACCTGCGGCAAATGCTGACGATTTACTGCAAATTTATCAACAAGCACTTACCAGTGACACCGTAGTACTGCAAGCACAAGCTCAGCGCGATGCATTATACGAAAGCATTGAAGAAAACCGTGCGCCTTTACTGCCGACTATTAGTGCCAACGTGGGTTACTCAAAGGCATGGAATAAAGAAGATGGTCAGGACACCAACAAGCCAGATGGCTTTACTGGTGGTATCAGCTTAAACCAAGTGATTTATGATCACAGCGCTTGGGTCGGTTTAGATTTAGCTGAAATGGCAGCATCACAAGCTGACTCAGCTTATGCATCAACGTTACAATCATTAATTATCCGTGTAACTGATGCATACTTTGCTGTATTAACCGCAAAAGATAACTTTGAGTTCCAAGGTGCTGAAAAACGTGCGATTGAGCGTCAATTGGAGCAAACTAAGCAACGTTTTGCGGTAGGTCTTACCGCGATTACCGACGTTCATGAAGCTCAAGCGCAATATGATTTAGCCTCAGCCACTGAGATTTTGGCCGAAAATACCTTAGCAAACAGTTACGAAGCATTACGTGAAATCACAGGTATAGATCACAAGTCAATTAACATTCTAGATACGACCCGCTTTTCTGCTGGCGCAACCTCGCCAACAACCTCAGCTGAATGGTTAAAAATTGCAGAAACCAACAGTATTGATTTAATGACCCAACGTATTGGCCGTGATATTGCCAGTGAAACCATTAGCCTTTTTAAAGCTGGCCATATGCCATCATTAAACTTGGGCGCTGGTTACACTAAAGGCTTTGATCAAAACCCAGGTCTTGATTACGACAATGCCAACATTGGCATTACCTTAAGCGTACCGATTTTTGAAGGCTTTAAAGTTTCGTCACAAGTAAAGCAAGCTCAATATCAATATGTTGAAGCCAGTGAACTGCTTGAGCAAACTCACCGTAGTGTGGTTAAAAATGTACGCAATAACTTTAACAATGTCGGAGCGTCAATCAGCTCTATCCGCGCTTACGAGCAATCTGTTATATCTTCTGAAAGTGCTTTAAAAGCCACTCAAGCAGGTTTTGAAGTGGGCACGCGTACCATTGTTGATGTATTAAACCGTACTCGTGATTTATACGATTCAAAGCGTCAACTGTCTGATGCTCGTTACGGCTATATCACTTCGATCCTTGCTCTTAAACAAGCAGCCGGTACTTTAAACGAAGACGATATCATCTCAATTAACAATGGCCTTATTTCAGAATAACCTTTGTTACTGAGTAAGCCCTATTGCTGATGCCTTATTCAGGCAACAAAAAACCGCCAAATGGCGGTTTTTTTATTGGGCATTTATAACGCTTATTCAGTCTTTAGAATGTCAGTTCAACACCGGCAAAGGCACCTTTAAACGACATATTCTGAGTTGTGCGAGAAAAATCATCAACATCAAATTTGAACTCGCGGTAACCCACTCGGATTGCCGTGTCTAAAGCAACACCATCAAATTTCCAACCTAAACCAGCGTTGTAGTCATAAACATTTGACTCATCAATGCCTAGCATGACATCAGCAAATGCATATAAACCCAGCCCTGGCACGCCCACTTCAGCACTACCGTAAAGCATAACAATACCGCTATCTACATCGACTTCTGAAGAAATTGCAGAACCAGCATCGGTAGTGCCATTAATTCTTATTGAACCATGCATTTGCTTGTAGGCAGCACCTAAATCTAAAGCTACTAAATCATTGTCTAGAATTTCGTAATAAAGTACGAAATCCGTATTACTTAGATCATTATAAGCAGTAGAAGCACCATCGATAGAAATATCGTTAAAGAAAAAGTTTGAATCAGTTTGCTTGCCTTTACCTTCTAAACGGTTTTCACGAATTTTAACGTTAGGCACTAACGGAATTGGGTGCTCAAAAGCAATCCATACACTGCCCTGTGCATCAGAGTCATAGTTATAAGTTTGCCCTACACCATCGTCACTATTGAATGAGCCGCTGGTGTCAGCTTGCCAATAATCACCACCGACTTTAAAACCAAGCACAGTTGCAGCTTGCGCTGAAGAGATGCTTAATAAACCCAATAAACTGGTGGCAAGAAGTGTCTTTTTCATCATTATCCCTGAGAGAGTAAGTTAGTTAAATCGATTACCGCAGCATTCGCGCGGGAAATATAGTTAGCCATGACTAATGAATGGTTGGCGACTAAACCAAAACCATCTCCGTTCAGCACCATTGGGCTCCAAACAGTTTGCTGAGTGGCTTCAAGTTCACGAATAATTTGTCGTAAACTCACCTCAGCATTTTTCTTTTCCAGTACATCTGCAAAATCAACTTCAATTGCCTTCATGAAATTAAGCAAAGCCCAAGCACTGCCTCGGCTTTCATAAAGCACATCATCAATTTTCCACCAGCTGGTTTTAATTTCTGAACTGGCGAGCGATGGCGTTGATTGCCTTGCAGTAGAATCACCGGCTAAATCAGTATTTAAACGCTCTTGACCAACACTGGCAGACAGCCGTTGTGAGATACTGCCTAAACGTTTTTGCACTTCTTTAAGCCATTCATTGAGGTTGTCTGCGCGAGCGTAAAACTGGGCATTACTGTTTTCGGTATCACTGATTTTAGCGCGGTAAAGTTTCAGTAATTTTATCGCTTCACGGTACTCGCCTTCAGCGCTAGGCACCAACCAACTGGTATGCTCAATATTAAGTTTTGAATGCGCAGCCAGTAAATCGCTATCTGCTGTCGATTGAGATTGTGAGCGACTAAACTCTTTACGCATAATCAGCGCTAAATCGCGAGACTGCTCTAATGCACCAAACTCAAATGCTGGCATATTATCCATCATCACTGATGGCGGCATAATATCGTTGGAAAGCCAGCCACCTGGTTTGTCCAATAAGCTTTCGAGAGTGTCTATCAGTGAAGAAGTTGTCGCGTAGCCAATAACGTGCTCGCCACGTTCATTTTGTAGCGTTTCGGGCTCTAGGATGTCTGGCTCAATGCTCCACCAAACCGCAATGACATAGCCGATTAATAGAATAATCCCTATGACACTAAAAATTTTTTTCCTTGTGATTTGCATCAATACAACTCCTTAATGATGATGGTGATGATGGCTTTCTTGCTGATCAGTACTCGCCTTTTTATCAACCATTAATTCAATATTTAACTGCTGACCATCAGCAAAAGTTAATGTTAATGGTACTTTATCACCGACGGTTAACGGCTTAACCAGTGACAACAGCATGATGTGATCACCCGATGGTTGCAATGTTAAGCTGCCATGTGATTCTATATCAAACCCTTCAACTTGGCGCATTTTCACAATGCCATTTTCTTCAATTAGGGTATGTAATTGGGCTTCTTTTGCCACTGGTGTAGTCACAGAGACTAATGTAGCAGTGTTATCTGAATGGTTCATTAAAGTAAGATAAGCTGCGGTGTTGGGCACACTGGCAGGCATGGCTCTAACATGGCCTTCTGAAAGCATAATGCCCGCAGTGGCCGAAATAGAAAATGTGGTTAAAACTAAAAAACTAAACAGCTGTTTGAATATCGCTTTCAATGTCTTAAACTCCATGTACACCCTAGTCGCTTCCCGAAGGAAAACAGCCTATGAGTCAGATTCAGATTCAGATAAAGGATGATCAAGGCGTACGTATTATCAGTTTCAATCGTCCTGAAAAACGAAATGCCTTTAATCTTAAAATGTACCAACAGCTTACAGAATACCTGATCCAAGGTGAGCACGACAATGCAATTCGCGCCTTTATGTTACGAGGCGAAGGCAATTGTTTCACATCGGGTAATGATATTAGCGATTTCCTCAACAGCGGCGAGTTAAATGAAACCCATCCCACAGTGCAATTTTTGCATTGTATCCTTGAGATAAAAAAGCCATTGATAGCCGCAGTATCAGGCGCAGCTGTGGGCATTGGTACCACTTTATTACTGCATTGCGATTTGGTTTATGCCGATAACAGCGCTACATTTCAGCTACCTTTTGTCAATCTCGCCTTGGTACCAGAAGCAGCATCAAGCTTGTTACTTCCGCTCATTGTCGGGCAGCAAAAAGCGGCTGAACTTATCTTATTAGGTGAAAGCTTTACTGCCAGCACCGCAAAAGAATTAAATATTATCAACCAAGTGGTTGAGCAATCACAATTAGATGATTTTGTATTATCACAAGCAAAGAAATTAGCAGCTCAGCCACCCTTGGCGCTGCAGGCATCTAAACAGTTATTAAGGCATAACCAAGCTGAAGTGAAACAACAAATGCTTAAAGAGTTAGTGTTGTTTAGTGAAAGACTAAAAAGTGATGAGGCCAAAGCTCGGTTCCAAGCTTTTTTAACGAAGTAGTCTCTGGTTTAAGCATTGATATCATTTACGCTGGGATAAACCAGTAAAATAGTCATTTAACACTGAAGTATGAATGATAATGCTGAACTAATCTTGAACGACAGCAGCGTTCATACTTCAGTTTAATATCTGGATTTTTTCTGGGTCATGATAATGGCAGTCACAAAGTAACCAATGAGTCCGATGCTAGGGCTCATTAAAATTGCCACTAGGGTTAACACTCGGGTCCACAATACTGACCAGCCAAATTGTTTTGCTAATCCGTGTGATGCGCCACATATCAAACTGTCATCGGTTGTTAACCATTTTTCTAAGTCTGTTAAGTTCATTTTTGTTCTCCTGCGATCTCCATTGAAGCCAGTTCAGCAGACATTGCCTTGACGCTATTAAATTGGTACCACTGCAACCCACATATCATTATCGAGCATGCGATAAAGCTAAAAACAGGAAGCAGTAGTAAAGAAGTTAATGGATCAGCTAAATGAAATATCATCATTAAATCCATAAATCAGTCCTCATTGCTTGCTAAAGCAGTGTCTGATTGTGTTGCTATTACATCGTCAGTCATTTCAAGCGAGCTGTTTAACTCAAAAACTTGTTCAGCAATTTGGCTATGTAAGCTCAAGCTAATTTCTTGTCTCGCAGTTTGTAGCATTTCAGTGGTTGCATCAGTCAAACGAGCTTCTAATACCTCTACCATGTCAGCACTATTAAGTTCATTTGCTTGAGCACCAATACTTGCGGTGGCGATAACAGCAATTAATGCCAGTTTCTTAAACATGCGATTGCTTGTTGTAGATGATGAACTAACCACTGAATTTTCATTTGATATTGAGTTAAACATGATGTTTTCCTTTCCTAATGTTGGGTACACCATGGTTATTACAAGCTACGTGCCAAGTTTTAAAAAACAATATAAACGACTGATTAATAGTAGTTATATTAACTTTAAACAAAAACAGGCTCACAACAGCTACTGAACAATAATCAAACAATTAGTCATTTTCACCATCCTGATAGTGAATTTAGCTAATACTTAATTAGCTAAGCTACAGGCATAAAAAAAGCGCCTCAATGAGACGCTATTTTTAACGAATAAAGACTTAATCATTACTCATGTTATTAGGGTAGAAAGTCACATCAGCAGGCGGCCTACTTTGATGCATTTTCTCAACCGCATCCCAAATAACCTCAACACCCGCACCCGGCTTATGAGCGTTTTCACTAAGATATCTACGCCAGCCCCTTGAGCCAGGTAGGCCTTGAAATAAGCCAATCATGTGACGAGTGATGTGGTTTAAACGCCCGCCTGACTGTATATGCTGCTCAATGTAGGGCACCATTTGTTCAATCACTTGCTCACGAGTTAACACAGCTTTGTCGTCACCGTAAATACGTTGATCCACTTCAGCTAATATATAAGGGTTTTGGTACGCTTCACGGCCGATCATCACCCCATCTAATTGCTGTAAATGCACCAATGAATCTTCAATGGTTTTAACGCCGCCATTAATACTGATATTTAAATCAGCATAATCCCGCTTTAATTGATACACCCGCTCATAGTTAAGCTCTGGAATTTCACGATTTTCTTTTGGGCTTAACCCTTGTAACCACGCTTTTCTGGCATGGACAATAAAAGTATCGCAACCAATAGCTTTAACCGTATCAACAAATTCGGTGAGAAATTCATAACTGTCTTGCTCATCGATACCAATACGGGTTTTAACCGTCACAGGGATATCAGCAACTTGCTTCATGGCATCAACACATTCTGCAACTAACTTAGGCTCAGCCATCAAACAAGCGCCAAACCGTCCGCTTTGGACTCTATCTGATGGACAACCCACATTTAAATTGATTTCATCATAACCGCGCTCAAAAGCCAGTTTGGCACAGGTGGCTAAATCTTTAGGGTTAGACCCACCAAGCTGCAAAGCAAGCGGATGCTCTTCTTGGTTATAAGCTAAGTAATCAGCCTGACCATGAATGATCGCCCCTGTCGTCACCATTTCGGTATAAAGCACAGTATGTGCAGACATCAGGCGCGCAAAGTAACGGTAATGCCTATCGGTCCAATCGAGCATGGGGGCGATAGAAAGCGAGCGGTTGAGTGTTGTTAGAGCCAAAATGGTACCTTATCGAAGAAAATCAACGATTAATAAAATATGATGCTTACTAAAAAACGAACTAGTGATTATATCATTAACAAACGGCTAATTAATATCAGCAGCCACTAATTTCATCACCAAGAAACTAAAATGCTTGATTAACCATAACCCAAAACTGACTTTCATCACCGCCAGTAACAAAGTCGGTTCTTATCACTATACCTTCAACTTCAAAACGTATGCCTGCGCCGTAGTTAGTTTTCATATCATCATGCAGTTCAGTTAAAGTAAATTCATCAGCCACATTGCCAGCTTCGGCAAATAATACCCACTGCCACCAAGGAATGTTATATAGATTAAACACCGGCAGTGATTGTAGTGGCTGCCATTGAGGTGTGACTCGATACTCTAGGGCATAATTGACTGCGCTGCGGCCAGTAAACTGCTTTGAAGAGTAACCGCGCAAACGATCAAAGCCACCTAATGACACCCCAGCAAAACTAGGAGGCTGCTGAAATTGCTGTTGTTTATAATCTTGCTCCCAACTTGGGGTATCCGCTAAGTAGAAATTAATCCCGAGCACTTGTTGCTCAAACCAACTGTTACTCCCAAAAGACATAAATGCGCTTTGTTCAAATTCCCACATCAACCAGCTTGGATCATCATCGACACTAAAGCCTTTGGTGATGGTTAGATTTGTTTGACCACCCTCGGTGCTATTTAGTTTGGCATCGCGGTTATCCCAATTAAAAGCAAGCTCAACACCACGGGCTTCGTCAGCTAAATAGGCTAATGCTTCAAGCTCTCGATACTTGCTAAACGGGGTTAAGCTGATAGAGCTAACACCTGACTCTAATGGGTTCCAGCTAATTGGTGTGGTGTTTTTCCCAAGCGCGTTTGCAGCGCCATGCTTACCTCTGGCGATGGGTAATACATATTCCATGGTCAGTTTGCTAAAGCCTTCATCCCCGACACTAATGACTCGACTGATGTCATTGGCTTTTGGCTCGTATAGGTCACTATTGGGCAAGTAATATATCCCTTGCTCGTAATGACCACGAAACAATTCGGCACTAAATAACCATTGATCAAGCTCTGGCAATTGATAATGATAAAAACCTGCATAACTTAGCCAACTGTCATTGGCAGAGTATAAGCCAATGCCTAATGCTACGGCTTGCGGTTGACCGGCATGCTTAAGGACACCTGCTGCGCCGAATGTGGTGCTCAAGGTCTCAGTTGAAAAGACAATTGGCACAGCGACAAATTCTGGAGACAGTGCTTTTTCAGAGGGCGTTACCGCAGACGGCTTTTCAGCAGTATTTTGTTGCTGTGACTGTGGGTTTATCTCAGAAATAAGCTCAGTCTCTACAACCACTTCTGTATCAGGGCGATGACTCGTTGTGGTTTTACTGGCAGTCACATACTCTGGATCATTTGAAATTACGGAGTGAATAGCTTCAGACTGGGCGACACTGTCGATACTAAAAAACACGCAATAAATCATAACGACTGATTTATACAACTGCACTTAACACTTCCTATCTATGACTAATTTAAGATTCAAGCTCTAGGCTATAAACCATTAATTAAATTGAGATTAATCTTGTAAATCAACCACGACTCTTGGGGTGAGTTTAGTTACTAACTCATAAGCAATGGTGCCAATGTGCTCTGCCACTTCTTCTACAGCGAGCCCTTTACCCCACAGCTGCACTGAATCCCCGACCTTATCAGTTGCATCAAGCCCCAAATCAACGGTCAGCATGTCCATAGAGACTCGACCAACAATGGGCACTCTGCGGCCATTAAGCAACACGGGGGTACCTTCAGGGGCATTGCGCGGATAACCATCGCCATAACCTATGGCAACCACGCCTAGACGAGTATCTTGTTTTGCAGTCCAATAAGCGCCATAGCCAACACTTTGTCCGGCTTTATGCTCACGTACCGCAATAAGGTTTGACACTAACTCCATTGCGGGAACTAGCCCATGATGAACACCTTTATCACCCAGTACAGGCGATACCCCATAGAGTGCGATACCTGGTCTTATCCAGTCACACTGGCTTTGAGGCCAAAATAACGTAGCGGCAGAATTAGCTAACGTTCGATCGCCAGGTAAATCGTTAATCAACTGCTGAAAAGCATCAATTTGCACTTGGGTTAAGGGATTGTCAGGCTCATCGGCACAAGCAAAATGGGTCATTAAATGAATAGGTTTGGCAACTTGTGGGCAAGCCATTAAGCGTTGATAAACAGCCTTGAATTGTTCAATACCAAAGCCTAAACGATGCATGCCTGTATCAATTTTAAGCCAGACGGTAATGGGCGCAGTAAGTGTCGATTGCTCTAACATCACCAATTGCGACTCATGATGCACCACGGTATCAATTTTATGCTCAACTAATGTGGGTAAGTCAGATTGACGAAAACAACCTTCAAGCAACAGTAGCTTAGCGTTAACACCGCCTTGGCGTAATTCAAGCGCCTCTTCAAGTCGCGCCAGTCCAAATCCATCGGCGCAGTCAATACAGTCAGCGACAGACTCGGCCACGTTGAGCAAGCCATGCCCATAACCATTGGCTTTAACCACAGCCATGACTTTACTGTTGGGCGCAATTTCACGCAGCCTTGCAAGGTTAGCCTGCAAAGCTTTACGACTAATTTCAGCACGGGGAAATGGTTTCAAATAACTAACCTTACTGATTGCTTCATTCAAATAATTGAGCAACACAAGACTAAAAAATGAGCCTCTGCGTTAAAACAGAGGCTTTTCGGTACGACTAACGCAAAGACTAAATACCTATCTGATGAGATTAATCTTCATCAAAGACTTGTGCGCCAGAATAATTATCAAAACGCGAGAACTGGCCTTGGAACGCCAGCGGCACGCGGCCAATCGGGCCGTTACGTTGTTTACCAATAATGATTTCAGCGACACCTTTTTGTTCTGAATCATCGTTATACACTTCATCACGATAAATAAACATGATCAAATCCGCATCTTGCTCAATTGAACCTGATTCACGTAAGTCAGAGTTAACTGGGCGCTTATCAGCACGTTGCTCCAACGAGCGGTTAAGCTGTGATAACGCAATGACCGGGATCTCTAGTTCTTTGGCTAAGGATTTAAGTGAGCGCGAGATTTCTGCAATTTCTAAGGTACGGTTATCTTTTAATGAAGGCACCTGCATTAACTGCAAGTAATCAATCATGATCATTGATAAACCGCCATACTCACGCGCAATACGACGGGCACGACTTCGCACTTCTGTCGGCGTTAAGCCTGAACCGTCATCGATATACATTTTGCCTTGCTCAAGCATAATCCCCATGGTTGAAGAAACACGCGCCCAATCTTCATCATCTAACTGACCGGTACGAATTTTAGTTTGATCAACCCGGCCAAGTGATGCCAGCATACGCATCATAATTTGTTCTGATGGCATCTCTAAACTGAAAATAAGCACAGGTTTATCTTCATTCATGGCTGCTTGTTCACACAAGTTCATCGCAAAGGTGGTTTTACCCATTGAAGGACGTGCCGCCACAATAACAAGGTCACCCGATTGGAAGCCGGCGGTCATTTTATCAAGATCGGTAAAACCACTTGATACACCGGTCACACCGTTATGGGGGTTATTGTATAACTGCTCAATTTTGTCGACGGTTTTTTCAAGGATCGATTTAATCCCTTCAGGGCCTTCGTTGGCATTAGCACGCGACTCAGCAATTTTAAAAACTTTAGTTTCCGCTAAATCCAGTAAATCACTGGAGTTACGACCCTCAGGGTTATAACCTGCATCAGCAATTTCATGGGCAACACCAATCATGTCACGTACAACAGCTCGTTCACGTACAATATCGGCATAAGATAAAATATTACCCGCACTCGGGGTGTTTTTGGCAATTTCACCTAAGTAAGCAAAGCCGCCAGCGTCTTCAAGTTGATCTTCAACTTCCAGGCGCTCTGATACGGTGATCAAATCAATCGGGTGACTGCTTTCAACCAAACGGCTCATCGCAGCGTAAATCATCCGATGGGAGCGAGAATAAAAATCTTCGGGCACAAGCGCTTCAGCCACTCTATCCCAGGCCTCAGCATCAAGCATCAACCCACCAAGAACCGATTGCTCAGCTTCAATTGAATGCGGCGGTAATTTCAGCGCATCAACTTGAGCATCTTTGAACCTTTCTCTGGCTTTAAAAGGACCTTTCTGTGACATTAAAACTCCCAATTCCCAACCTGTTTGTAAATATGGTATAACACCGAGGTCATGCAAACATGTAGTACAATGATATCGCGTAACATTTATCCCAACACGGATAAACAATCAGAATAAATAACAACAATAAATAATAAAAAATAAGGAAAGAACATGCGTTATGCACTCGTTGCAGCCCTTGTGCTGTCTTCTGGATTTGCCTATGCCGATGAAGGTCAGTGGCAACCCTATCAAATGCCTTCTATTGCAGATAAATTAGCACAACGCGGCATCGATATTCCTGCTAAACAGCTTGCAGATTTAACCCAGTATCCAATGAATGCGGTTGTGGGTCTGGGCTATTGTACCGCCAGTTTTGTCTCTCCCCAAGGCTTAGTTGTGACCAATCACCATTGTGCCTATCGAGCCATCCAATATAACAGCAAAACTGAACATAATTACTTAGCAGACGGCTTTCTAGCTAATACTAAAAAAGAGGAGCCATCAGCAGGCCCTAATGAGCGATTATACATCACTGAGAAGGTAACGGATGTCACTTCTCAAGTGAATGCGAATTTAAGTCGCGATCCTCTTAGCCGTTATGAAGATATCCAATCAAACCGTAAAGCATTAATCAAAGACTGCGAAACCGACGAAAACTACCGTTGTTCAGTCAGCAGCTTTCATAATGGACTTGAGTATTACTTAATTAAACAACTCATTATTCGTGATGTCAGACTAGTATACGCACCACCTGAAAGCGTAGGGGCTTTTGGCGGCGATATTGATAACTATGAATACCCACGCCACTCGGGCGATTTTACCTTCTTACGTGCCTATGTGGGCAAAGACGGTCAGCCGGCAAGTTATGCCGAAGACAATGTGCCTTATCAGCCAAAAAGTTATCTTAAAATAAATGCTGATGGCGTTAAAGCCGGAGATGGCGTGTTTGCCGCAGGCTATCCGGGAGCGACCAGTCGTTACCGCCTAACCAGCGAGTTAGAGTTTGCCAGTGATTGGATGTATCCAACCTACGCTAAGCGCTATCAACTGCAAATCGACACCATTAATCAAATGGCTGCCGACAATAACGCCATTGCGATTAAATACGCCGGTAACCTTGCCTCCATGGCAAACAGAATGAAAAAACTGAACGGGTTACTCGATGGTTTTAAAGCCACAGATATTGTCGGTATCAAACAATCACGTGAAGATAACTTCTTAGCTTGGCTTAAAAAAGACGCCAATGCTAACCATCAATTGATTGGTGAATTAGAAGCATTACTGGCTGAGCAAAATAACCTCATTCAAACTGACTATTATTTTAATAATGCCCAATCAAGTGCAATACTTGCCGCAGCTAAAAAGCTCTATCGTTTAGCCAAAGAAAAACAACTGCCCGATGCAGAGCGTGAGCAAGGGTTTCAGCAGCGTGATATGAAAATGTTTGCCGCTAACTTAAAACGCCTTGATAGAAGTTTTGATGCCAGTGTCGATAAAACCTTGTGGCTACAAGACTTGAACGCTTACATGGGGCAAAATCAGCGCGTTGAAATTCTTGATAACGCACTGAATAAGATCTCTGATGCTGAGGCATTATCAGCAAAATTAGATGCCTATTACGCCTTAACCACTTTAATGGATAAAGAGCAGCGTTTAGCTTGGATGGACAAAGACGCCCAAGCCTTTGAAACCAGCTCAGATCCGTTTATTCGCTTAGCGGTAGCGCTGCACGACACCAACATGGCACAGGAAAAAGCCGAAAACACTTTAAAAGGTAAGTTATCAACCGCTCGCCCTGAATACATGAAAGCCATCATCAGCTATTACAAAGCCAATGACTGGCCTGTGTATCCAGATGCCAATCGCACCTTACGGATCACCTACGGCATGGTCGATGGTTATCAGTCTGCAGACGCACTCTATAAGCAGCCTTTTACCCGTCTCGAAGGCATAGTGGCTAAACATACTGGCGAAGATCCATATAACGCGCCACAAAAGCTATTAACGGCAATTAAAGCCAATGATAACGGTGAGCACTCTGTCGCATCGGTTTATCAAGATCCACGCTCATGGATTTGTCGTTTATTCTCTTGTTTAGATACGCCAGAAGAATTTAACTCAGTGCCGGTTAACTTCTTATCCAGTGTTGACACTACAGGTGGTAACTCAGGTTCACCGGTATTTAACGGTAAAGGTGAATTAGTAGGTTTGAACTTTGATTCAACTTACGAGGCGATTACTAAAGATTGGTTCTTTAACCCAACGATAACCCGTGCAGTACACGTAGACTTTCGTTACATCCTATGGATGATGGATAAAGTTGATCACGCCCAAAACTTGATTGATGAGTTAGAGCTAGTAAGAAATTAGAGTATCACGCCCCAACTTGTGCAAACGAGCTTGGGGTGACCCTGACCACTCTCATTACAGGTAAAGCTGAAGCCTTAAAAGCCTAAAATTAAGACATAAAAAAACACCGCCAATTGGCGGTGTTTTTATTTAAATCAATGAGCTATTAATCTTCTGCAACAACAGAGATTTTAACTACTGATTTAACTTCAGTGTGAAGTTGAACTTCAACTTCAAAGTCACCTAGGTTGCGTAAAGCACCTAAAGGTAGACGTACTTCAGCTTTAGCTAGCTCAACGCCTGCTGCAGTAACTGCATCAGCGATGTCGCGGTTGCCCACTGAACCGAATAATTTACCTTCGTCACCAGCTTTAGAAGCGATAACAACTGACTCTAATGCAGCAAGCTTTTCAGCGCGAGCAGTACAAACACTTAATTCAGCAGCTAATTTAGCTTCTAATTCAGCGCGACGTGCTTCGAAAACTTTAACGTTTTCGTCATTAGCGATAACAGCTTTGCCTTGTGGCAAAAGGAAGTTACGAGCATAACCAGCTTTAACAGCAACTTGGTCACCTAAGTTGCCTAGGTTAGCGATTTTATCAAGCAGAATAACGTTCATTATCTAATTCCTCTGATTTAAATACTGCGATTACTGATGTAAATCAGTGTAAGGCAGTAGAGAAAGATAACGAGCACGCTTAATCGCGCGAGCTAGTTGGCGTTGATATTTAGCACTAGTACCAGTAATACGGCTAGGAACAATCTTACCGCTTTCAGTTACGTAGTTTTTTAAAGTAACGATATCTTTGTAATCAATTTCTGCAACACCTTCAGAGGTGAAACGACAGAACTTGCGACGACGGAAATAACGTGCCATGTTGACAGTCTCCTAAGTTTTCAATTCGACATTTTCGGCATGCAAAACCAATTTATTTTGGCCATTTCGCCCTTGTTGTAAAGAGATAAACCCTTCAACTTGGACCTGCACACCTGCTTTTAATTCTTCTGTTACGCTGTTAAAGCGCTTACCACTTAATATGACTTGGATCAGACAATAAACATTTCTCAACATTTGATCGTCATACCGCTGTGTTTTGTGTTCTAGCGTAATCACCTTATGGGGAATGCCGCTGGGACTATCAAAACGCTTTGAACGAGTTATCGTTCCGGTCAACACTAAGTGATTAATCACAGACTAATTATTCAGCAGTTTCTTCAGCGTTTGCTTCAACTTCTTTTTCAGCAGCTGGTGCAGCAGTAGGAGCACGACGTGAATCACGCTCATCTTTTGCTTTAGCCATTGGAGAAGCTTCAGTAACAGCAGTTTTAGTGCGCATTACCATGTTACGCAGAACAGCGTCATTGAAACGGAAAGCTGTTTCTAACTCTTCGATAGACTCTGCAGTTGCTTCTACGTTCATAAGAACATAGTGAGCTTTATGTAGGTCTTGAATTGGGTAAGCCAATTGACGACGACCCCAATCTTCTAAACGGCTGATAGTACCGTTAGCATCAGTGATTACACTGCTGTAACGCTCGATCATACCTGGGACTTGTTCACTTTGATCTGGGTGAACCATAAATACGATTTCATAATGACGCATTTATTGCTCCTTACGGTTAATTAGCCTCACGTGTGGCTCAGTCAGACCAAGTTGGAGGCAAGGAACGGAATTAAATGACTGATTTAAGCGCGGGATGATACATAAAGCCCGCACAAAACTCAAGCAATACTTGTGTGGTGCATGCTTTATTACCTTTAACTGATTAACTCACTCAAGCAGGCGTTGACAGCAATGACGGTAAATAATGAAAATACCCAGCAAAAAACAATAACCAGCGTGAAATTTAATTTGATATTGAATACACAGATGAAGCCATTGAGCGCTTTGCAGCCACTGCGAATACAGGTATTATGGCGCTTCATCCGTATTTCAGGCGTTCCTAATAACTATATAGAAACAACGTAATGAAAAAAGTCTGTATCTTTATGTCTTCTCTTCTCACAACGTCTTCAGCGTGGGCACTTGTTCCCCCAGACTATAAAGAGCCTCCCAGTGACTTTAAGGCTGAAATTGAAGCCGGTATGCAACTCAATACTGGTAATAACCAATCGCAAAACTTCAACGGCCGCACCTACTTAAATTACGATACTGAAAAAGCCCGTCAGGAATTTACCTTTAAGGTGTATTACGCCGCAGATAAAGACTCTACCACGGCTGAAAAGTATGATGTATTTGCCCAGTCGAGTTATAAGCTAGAAAGCGGCTATATTTTTGGCCGCGGTGAATTTACCTGGGATGATTTTGGTAGTTATACCAAACTGTCGACGGTTTCTACCGGTTATGGTTTTGATTTACTCTCAAACTATACCCAGAGCCTGAGCATAGAAGTCGGCCCCGGTTACCGTTATGACTTACCCAAAGCAACAGATACAGACTTAAACCCTGCAGCCAACCAAGACATCATTTTGCGTACCGCCGCCAAGTACAATGTGAAACTGCAAGAATATACCAGCCTCAATGCCGATTTGACCTCTGAAGTGGGTGAAGATAACAATACCTTGACCTTAGACGTCAGTTACAGAAATACCTTTTTACAGGACTGGGCCTTTAAACTCGGGGTGAACGTGAGATACACAGCGGTAGTTCCTGAAGACAGTGTAAAAACCGATACCATCACCACATTTAACTTGCTATATACTTTCCAATAAATTGCTACGCCGTTACAGCGGCCTGTAATGAGCCTTTTCAACATTCCAGATACAAAAAACGGGCCTTAAGGCCCGTTCCACTATCTGCTGATCAGCTCAGTAAATTACTTCACTAAACGTTGACGCACAGCTTCAAACAAACAAATACCGGTTGCCACTGATACATTCAAGCTTGAGACACTTCCCGCCATCGGGATTGACACTATTGAATCACAGCTTTCACGGGTTAAACGGCGTAAACCTTTATCTTCTGCGCCCATCGCAATGGCTAAAGGCCCTTTTAAGTCTGCTTGGTATAACTCACAATCCGCTTCACCGGCGGCACCAATAATCCACACCCCTTTTTGCTGAATATGACGCATAGTACGGGCAAGGTTGGTAACTTGGAATAATGGAATCGTTTCAGCCGCGCCGCAAGCAACCTTGCTCACGATTGACGTCAGTCCCACCGAGTTATCTTTTGGTACGATAATCCCTTGTACACCGGCAGCATCGGCATTACGTAAACAAGCACCTAGATTATGTGGGTCAGTGACACCATCAAGAATTAACAAAAATGGTAGGTCTGTCTTTTCTAATAAAGCATCTAAGTCCGCTTCAGCCAAGATTTTAGCAGCTTTAACTCGTGCAACAATACCCTGATGCTGAGTGCTCGATGCTTTGTCATCTAGTACTTTACGACCTGAACTTTGTACAGACACACCAAACTCTGTCGCTTTTTTGATTAATGGTAATAAACGCTCGTCATCACGACCTTGTAATACCCAAACTTCAATGACGCGTTCAGGTGAGTTGCTTAGCAAAGCTTCTACTGCGTGAATGCCAAAAATGATATCTTGTTTTTTCATTTACTTATTTTCTCTTGCGCTTTGCTTTAGTCGATGGTTTTTTAGCAGCCGGTGATGTTACACCCGCCGCTGAACTATTTGCAGCTTTAGCTGCAGGCTTGCGCTTTTTTCCGCCTTTAGTGGCAGATTTTTTCGCTTTGCCCGCTGTGCTTTTACCCGCTTTGCCAGAACGCCCCTTTGCTGGCGACTCTGCAGCTGGCTCACCTTTTGCTGATGCGCCCATTTTAGCGCCTTCAAGATTGGCTCTTTCTCTGGCTGTTAATGGCTTCTTATTGGCTTTTTTACGACTCTTGCCGTGATCACCAATCATGATCAGATCGATTTGACGATCATCTAAGTTAACCGCGGCAACTTTGACATTGACCTCGTCACCCACTTGATAAACCTTGCGGGTGTTTTCGCCAATCAAACGCTGACGCATTGGGTCAAACTGATAATAATCGCTGACTAAGCTTGAGATATGCACTAAGCCATCGATATACAAATCCTTTAAACGTACAAACAAACCAAAATTGGTCACTGAAGCAATGACAGCTTCAAATTCATCACCAACATGATCTTGCATGTATTCACATTTGAGCCAGTCGCTGACATCACGTGTGGCTTCATCTGCACGGCGCTCAGTAGTTGAACACTCTTCGCCCAGTTTATCTAGCTCTTCAAGTAGATAATGGTAGCCACCTTCTGGGGTCCACTTCTGCTTCATCTCACCTTGCTCTGCCGCTAACAAATAACGGATAACGCGATGTAAGACTAAGTCAGGGTAACGACGAATAGGCGAGGTAAAGTGTGAATACTCTTCTAATGCCAAGCCAAAGTGACCGTCATTATCAGGGGTGTATATCGCTTGTCTCATTGAGCGCAGTAACATTACCTGGATCAATTCAGCATCCGGTCTATCTGCAATTTTCAGCATTAAGTCCTGATAATCTGACGGCGTAGGTTCAGTGCCGCCATTCATTGATAAACCGCGTTCTGCCAGAAACTCTTTGAAGTTTGCCAACTTGGTTTCTGAAGGTGACTCATGCACACGGTATAACACTTCACCTTTATGCTTTTTGACGAACTTAGCTGAAGCGACGTTGGCTAAAATCATACATTCTTCAATGATTTTATGTGCCTGATTACGGCTACGGGGCACAATTGCTTCAATTTTACGTTGCTCGTTAAACACAAACTGGGTTTCAACGGTTTCAAACGCAATCGCCCCACGTTCTGCGCGGCGCTCATTTAAGGTTAAATATAACGACTGTAAACACTGAAGATGCGGGAACAAAGCTTCATGCTCAGGGGCAATCTTGCCACCTTCTAGCATGGCTGCCACTTGCGTGTAAGTAAAACGCGCATGTGAGTGCATCACTGCCGGATAAAACTTATAACCCGATAGTTTACCCGCAGCTGAAATGGTCATCTCAGCCACCATACAAAGGCGATCAACATGGGGATTTAGTGAACACAAACCATTAGAGATTTTCTCTGGTAGCATCGGGATAACTTGCGATGGAAAATACACTGAGTTACCACGTGCTCTTGCTTCGTCATCAAGTGCCGAATCAGTGCGCACATAGTGACTTACATCAGCAATAGCGACCCATAAACGCCAGCCACCGCTAGGTTTAGTTTCGGCATAAACAGCATCGTCAAAATCGCGGGCATCTTCGCCATCAATGGTCACTAAGGGTAAATGTCTTAAATCGACGCGACCTTCTTTATCAGATTCAGGCACTTCATCCGGAATGCGCTTAAGTTTTTTCTCAATAACAGCTGACCATTTGTGAGGCAAATCGTAATTGCGCAGAGCAATTTCAATTTCCATACCTGGCGCCATTGTTTTACCGAGCACTTCGGTCACTTTGGCTGCCGCTTTAACAAATCGTCCAGGACGACGGGTTAATTCAAGCACAACAACGTCGCCAGCTCTGGCGCCATTAGCGTCTTCTTTGGCAATCAAGATTTCTTGGGTAATTCGTCTGTCATCGGCAATCACAAATGCCATGCCAGCATCAACATGATAACGGCCGACTAATGGCGCGCTGCGCTGCTGCACTAAACGAACGATACGCGCTTCACGTCGTCCACGGCGATCGGAACCTGCTTTTTGCGCCAACACTTTATCACCGTGAAAATACATCTGCATATCACGATTATTAATAAAGAGATCGTCACCGCCTTCATCAGATTTAAAAAATCCGAAACCATCACGATGGCCGATAATCGTACCGGTAAGCAGATCCATTTTTTCAGGAAGACCATAACTATGGCCACGGGTATAAACCAGTTGCCCATCACGCTCCATGGCGCGCAGTCGTCTTCTTAACGCTTCTAAGTGGTCTTCATCAACCATTTTTAGCGCGGCGGCGATATGTTCTCTGGTGACAGGTGACTTTTGCTCACGCAAATACTCTAGTATGTATTCACGGCTTGGGATTGGGTTTTCGTACTTGTCTTGCTCTCTCTCAAAATGAGGATCGATGATCATTCAATTTCCAAATAATTTACTCCCTCGTGGGAGTCTTAGCGGTTGTGCAGCTGTGGCTGCTGTGCTCGCTCTATTATACTGGCGGGCATTTTAGCGGCTAACATCTGCAATAATGATGTGGCTTTTTTCTGTGTCGCGGCATCATTAAATACGCTGTTATATAACCAATGGTAACCTAATTGATAATCAACAGGGCTACCATAACCTTCGCCGTATAGGCGAACTAACATCAATCTTGCAGGCAGATCGCCATTGGCTGCTGCCGGCATCACATATTGCACTGCTCGATTTTTGTCTTGCACTACCATTTCACCGTGATAGTAATATTCGGCCAGTTTCAGCATCGCCTCAGCGCTACCTTGCTCTGCAGCAGTTTGTAATAACGCCATGCCACGGGAAGCGTGTTTATCTACACACACACCATGGTTGAGCATTTCGGCCCATAAAAACTGATACATGGGCTGCTGGAGTACTTCTGCTCTAGCTTCAATATCTTGCACTAGTTGGCAGTCATCGCGTTTAACTTGCTTTAAATAAACATCATTGCGGATCAATTTAATTAATTGCTCATCACCATAGATATCCACCGCGGTTAATTCAGCAACAGCTAAATTCGGCAGTAAGCACAACACCAACAAACATAAACGCAGCATAACGATTCTCAATGACACTTTAGTTACTCTATGCATCGGCATTATAGCCTATATCTTGAGTATTAACTGCACAAACAACAATATTTAGTGGTTATTTGAATTGCCAAAATGATTTTAAAAAAGCAGTAAAAAGAAGAGAAATTGCGCGGAGTTACAGTTTCAATTTTATCGTCTAAGGTTTGTTAATTCTGCATATTAAAAAGGCCGCTAAATAGCGGCCTTTTTATGTGTTAGTTAAATGGATTAACTAATACGATTGTCTCGTTTCTGTCAGGACCGGTTGATACGATATCAACAGGCGCTTCAAGTAACTCTTCGATACGAGCAATATAATTAAGCGCTGCTTTTGGCAGTTGCTCAATTGAAGTCGCACCAAAGGTAGACTCACTCCAGCCAGGCATAGTTTCGAATACAGGAGTAACCTGTTCGTAACCTTCAGCTGCAAGTGGTGTGACAGTTTCTACAGTTCCATCAGGATACTGGTAACCAACACAGATCTTAACTTCTTCAAGACCGTCAAGAACGTCAAGTTTAGTTAGGCAGAAGCCGCTAACACTGTTGATTTGAACTGCACGGCGCATTGCCACAGCATCTAACCAACCTGGACGACGTTTACGACCAGTAGTTGCACCAAACTCTTGGCCTTTATGACCTAAGTAATCACCGATCTCATTCTCAAGCTCTGTTGGGAAAGGACCTGCACCTACACGTGTAGTGTAAGCTTTCATGATACCTAGAACATAATCTAAGTGACGAGGACCAAAACCAGAACCGGTAGCGACGCCACCTGCTGTAGTGTTTGATGAAGTCACATATGGGTATGTACCATGGTCGATATCAAGTAATGTACCTTGTGCACCTTCAAACAAGATAGGCTCACCCGCTTTACGGGCTGTATCAAGTAATTCAGTAACATCAGTACACATACTCTTAAGATAATCAGCAATTGCTAATGCATCATCAAGGGTAGTTTGATAATCAACTGCGTCACAGTCATAGTATTCAGTCAGCATAAAGTTGTGATATTTCATCACTTCTTTTAATTTAACTGCGAATAACTCTGCATTGAATAAATCACCAACGCGTAGACCACGACGAGAAATTTTATCTTCATAAGCTGGACCAATACCACGACCCGTTGTACCGATAGCTTGATTGCCGCGCGCTTTTTCGCGAGCTACATCAAGAGCACAATGGAAAGGTAGGATCAGTGGACATGCTTCTGAAATAAGAAGACGCTCTTCGACAGGAACTCCACGCTCTTTAAGCATGTTGATCTCTTTCATCAAAGCATCAGGAGCCAATACCACACCATTACCGATAATGCATTTCACATTATCACGTAAAATCCCTGACGGAATTAAGTGAAGTACGGTTTTATCGCCGTCAATTACCAGAGTATGACCAGCATTGTGGCCGCCTTGGTAACGAACTACATATTTTGCCTGTTCTGTTAGAAGGTCGACAATCTTACCTTTTCCTTCGTCACCCCATTGAGTGCCGAGTACTACTACGTTTTTGCCCATCGTCTGCTGCAAGGTTGCGGTATAAAGGCGAATTTTAACAGATTTTAGGGGGTAATATGCAAGTATTTTATGCGAAAATTATTAATAGTACTATGCCGGCAGAGACTAGGCAGCCACCTAACCTCCTGAGAGTATTCTTATTTTGCATCGAAAATTCGGCTAAATATTTTTTCCATTGCCGCGGAAATAATAAGGGTCCGATACCTTCAAGTACCAAAACAAGCCCCATGGCAAACATCAACATTTGAAAATTCATGGTCTAGTTCCACTATTTGGTTTACACATTAGCAAAAAACATCGACTACACCATAACGCTTCTAAGCGATCATCGCATTACATCGAATGACTAATTGGCGTTTTTACCTAAAAAAAGCCAATAAAAAACCCAGCATATAGCTGGGTTTTTTGAATTCTGAAAACGTATTAACGTTTTGAGAATTGTGGCTTACGACGTGCTTTACGTAGACCAACTTTCTTACGCTCAACTTTACGAGCATCACGGGTAACGAAACCAGCAGAACGTAAAGAAGGACGTAGAGCTTCGTCTAACTGAAGCAATGCACGAGTAATACCGTGACGAATTGCACCTGCTTGGCCAGTGGTTCCACCGCCCTTAACAGTTACATAGATGTCAAGTTTGTCAGTCATTTCAACTAGCTCTAGAGGCTGACGAACAACCATGCGAGCAGTTTCACGACCAAAATATACATCTAGTGGACGTTGGTTAACAACGATTTGACCACTACCTGCTTTAGCGAATACGCGAGCAGTTGATGTTTTACGACGGCCAGTGCCGTAGTACTGAGTTGCAGACATTAGCTTACTCCCGTATTAGATATCAAGAACTTGAGGTTGTTGTGCAGCATGGTTATGTTCAGTGCCAGCGTAAACTTTAAGCTTACGGAACATAGCACGGCCCAAAGGACCTTTTGGTAACATACCCTTAACTGCTTTCTCGATAATCATTTCAGGCTTATGATCTTGCAGCTTTTCAAAAGAAATCTGCTTAATACCACCGATGAAACCTGTATGTGAGTAGTAAATTTTGCCTTTAGCTTTGTTACCAGTCACAGTAACTTTCTCAGCGTTAATAACGATGATGTAGTCACCAGTGTCAACATGAGGAGTATACTCTGGCTTGTGCTTACCACGTAAACGAGTAGCAATTTCAGTAGCGATACGACCTAAAGTTTTACCTTCGGCATCAACGACGAACCAGTCACGTGTGACTGTTTCTGGTGTAGCAGTAAATGTAGTCTTCATTTTTACAAAAACCCAATGTTTAAAATTCTGTCTCAATGCTGAATGCGGAATGCAAACAACACAATGACCATTTCAAAGCCCCTTCGAGCTGAAATTGGTTTAAATCGTCCACCCAAATTCGGTGGAGTAACGAGGGCAGGTGGCGGATTATAGACAAAGCTGAGTTAAAAATCACCTAATTTCTGATAGTTTTCTAAAAAACTTCTCTGGTGCTTTAGCTGATTTCATCCCTCAATAACTATTTATGGTAAATGCTCCAACATTAAATAGTCATGTGATTGCATTTCAATCAATCTTGAGCGGCAGCGTCTAAACTCAAAACTGAGTAAACCATCTGTGTAAATATCTTCTAATGAAACTTCAGCAGAAATAATTAACTTCACATTACGCTCATAAAATTCATCTACCATCGCGAGAAATCGCCGAGCAATATCATCACCGGTTGTGGCTGAGCCCATTTGTTCAAGCCCACTTAATAGAACGGTATGGTACAAACGAGCCACTTCCATATAGTCGCGCTGGGATCGAGGGCCGTCACATAAGTCTCTAAAGTTGGCCAATAGCACCCCTTGGGATTGATGGCGAATATTCACCTCACGGCCTTCAATTTCAATGGCGTCAGTGAATACTTCTGATTCTGGAGCAAGCTGGGCAAAATAGCTTAACAAGTTGGTGTCAGCCTGCTCATCCAGTGGGTAGTGGTAAATCTCAGCTTGCTCAAGGGTTCGTAAGCGATAATCAATACCCGAATCCACATTAAGGATTTCGCAGTTTTGGTTTATTAAGGCGATTGCGGGTAAAAATCTTGCGCGCTGTAAGCCATTTTTATAGAGGTCATCGGGAATGATGTTTGAGGTGGCCACTAACGCGACCCCTTCTTTAAATAAGTGTTGGAACAAGGTGCCCAATAACATGGCATCGGTAATGTCAGAAACAAAAAATTCATCGAAACATATGATGTTATATTGCTGCGCCATTTTGTTAGCAATAGTAATTAATGGGTCCTGAACACCGTCAAGTTCGCCTAAGTCATGGTGTAGCTGGTGCATAAAGCGATGAAAGTGGGCCCGCAGTTTTTTCTCTGTTGGCAGCGCATCAAAAAAAGTATCCATCAAGTAAGTTTTACCACGACCTACTCCGCCCCATAAATATAAACCTTTGACGCTAGGGGCTGATTTTTTAAGGCCGATTGAACCTAAAATCCGACTCAATGAGGACTGCTGAACATCGGCTGCGATAAGTTCTTCATAAACACGTTGCAATGACTTTACCGCTTGCTCTTGGGCTAAATCATGGGAGAAACCTTCACGGGTTAAATCTTGCTGGTAATGCTGCCAAGGGCTTAACTGCGACACGGGGACTACTCTCTATATACTGCTGAAAATTCCACACAACCATAACATATCACCCTTAGCCGGCGTAACGGTAAACCACATAAAAATTAACCTTTGTTAATGATGGCTGAACTTATTGAAACTTAGAACACTCCGAGGTTATATAGTCAATACAGCTAAACTGAAGTTGTATTTACGCCAGTCACCCATAATATGTGTATAAGCAAAGATTAATTTTCAAGGAGCAAGAAACAATGAAACCCAAATTAACCTTAGTTTCAGCAGCGATATTATCCGCCTCTTTATCGTTAATGCCGGCGTTGTCCCAAGCTGCAATTCCACAAACTGTTAATGGTCAAGCGCTACCTAGCCTCGCTCCCATGCTAGAAAAAACAACTCCCGCTGTCGTCTCTGTTGCAGTCAGCGGCACCCAAACCTCTAAACAACAAATTCCCGATGTGTTTCGATATTTCTTTGGCCCTAACGCCCCCCAAGAACAAGTGCGTGAACGCCCTTTTAGAGGCTTAGGATCAGGGGTCATCATTAACGCCAAAGAGGGTTACATCGTCACGAATAACCACGTTATTAATGGTGCTGATGAAATTAAAATTGGTCTGCATGATGGCCGTGAGATTGACGCAAAACTCATTGGCTCAGATCCTGAATCTGATATTGCGCTATTACAAATAGAAGCGAAAAACCTTACCCAAGTGAAACAAACCAACTCTGATGATATCCGTGTCGGCGATTTTGCTATCGCCATTGGTAACCCATTTGGTTTAGGGCAAACCGTGACTTCAGGTATTGTTAGCGCCTTGGGCCGTAGCGGTTTAGGGATTGAAATGCTGGAGAACTTTATCCAAACTGACGCCGCGATTAATAGTGGTAACTCAGGCGGCGCCTTGGTTAATCTTAACGGTGAGTTAATCGGTATTAATACCGCCATTGTGGCCCCCGGTGGTGGCAACGTCGGTATTGGCTTTGCTATTCCGGCTAATATGGTTAACAACCTAATTAATCAAATTATTGAGCATGGTGAAGTTAAACGTGGCGTGCTTGGCGTTATGGGCCGAGACTTAGATAACGAATTGGCCAAAGCATTTGGTCTAGAAACCCAGCATGGCGGTTTTATTAGTGAAGTCATGCCTGATAGCGCCGCAGACAAAGCAGGTATAGAAGCGGGTGACATCATTGTCAGTGTCAATGGTAAGCAGATTAAAAACTTCCAAGCCTTGCGAGCAAAGGTCGCCACTATGGGCGCTGGTGCTAAAGTTAAAATTGGCATCATTCGCGATGGTGATAATGAAACCATTAATGTCACCCTTGGTGAGTCAAATAGCAGTTCAGGCACCAGTGCTGATGCATTACACCCAATGCTTGAAGGGGCTGAGTTAAGTAATAGCCGTAAAGGTATTGAAATTGCTGAAGTGGCTCAAGGATCGCCAGCCGCCAGAAATGGACTCGAGAAAGGCGATTTAATTGTCGGGCTAAATCGCAGTAAAGTAAAAAGCCTTAAAGACTTAAAAGAGCAGCTAAAGACTCAGCAAGGCGCGGTCGCATTGAAAATATTGCGTGACAATAAGCTGCTTTACTTGGTACTGCGTTAAAGCAGCACCGAATAAACCCTGTTGTTTTACCCAATAAGCATCGTAGCCCTGTTACGATGCTTAATTTTTTTAATCATGATAATATCTTGGGTACTTTTTCATAATTTAGTCAGCCAATGAATTTCAAAGACACAATTTTATATTTGACCAAAGCTGTGGCATTTGGATTAGTCATGGCGGCCGCTTTCATATTTGTTACTTCGATAACCAACAACAGTAATTTCAATAATGGCTTAACCACTACCCAGCACCACAATGACTTATCCTTTGCTAAAGCCGTTCGTCGAGCAGCCCCTGCTGTGGTCAATATTTATAGCCTTAGTTTAGATCAAAATAGCCCATTAAATTCAAGCTCGCTTCAAGGCTTGGGTTCTGGGGTTATCATGAGTAAAGAAGGCTACATTTTAACCAATTACCATGTAATTAAAAAAGCCGATGAAATTGTTATCGCGCTACAAGATGGCCGAAAATTTACCTCAGAAGTTGTCGGTTCAGATCCAGTCACCGATTTAGCGGTCCTTAAAATTGAAGGCGATAATCTACCTATCGTGCCGATCAATTTATCCAAACCTGCACAAGTGGGCGATGTGGTACTTGCCATTGGTAACCCTTACAACTTAGGCCAAACCATTACCCAAGGTATTATCAGTGCAACCGGCCGAAACGGCTTAAGTTCAGGCTATCTTGATTTCTTACAAACCGATGCAGCCATTAATGCCGGTAACTCTGGCGGTGCACTTATCGACACCACTGGCGAACTAATTGGTATTAATACTGCGGCATTTCAAATCGGTGATGAAGGTGGCGGGCACGGTATTAACTTTGCCATCCCAATTAAACTGGCTCACAGCATTATGGGAAAGTTGATTAAAAATGGCCGCGTTATTCGTGGCGCGTTAGGGATTTCAGGCGAGCCGTTAAGCCCTGTTATGGCGCAAATCCTCAACTTACCGGATTTAAAAGGCGTATTGGTCACCGCTGTTGATCCCAAAGGGCCTGCGGCAGATGCGAAACTGCGTCCAAGAGATGTGATTATCGCTTATGCAGAAGAGAGTGTTCCTGGGGTTGAAATGCTGATGGATAGAATTGCTGAAACAGCGCCCGGAGATAGCATCACAATGACCATCATCCGCGAAGGTAAGTCTTATGATGTGCCAGTGATTATTGGTGAGAAGGCTGTCGAACCTTAAGCACAAATTACAACTTAACCATTTAATCATAAAAAAGTCAGCTACCTTAGGTAACTGACTTTTTATTCTTTACTATAAAGCTTTGGCAAACAACTTAAGCAATCTACAGCTTATGCAATACGAACCACTTCACCGCCGATGGCTTTAAACTTCTCTTCGATATGCTCATAACCACGATCTAAGTGATATATACGATCAACGGTTGTCGTACCATCAGCCATAAGGCCTGCAATCACTAAACTCGCTGAAGCGCGTAAATCTGTCGCCATCACTTGCGCACCGTTCATGCGCTCAATACCATTAATGATGCAGGTGTTACCCTCTAGCTCCATTTCAGCGCCCATACGGCTTAACTCAGGTACATGCATAAAACGATTTTCAAAAATCGTTTCAGTCACATGACTGGTGCCTTCAGCTAATGCGTTTAACACACAAAATTGCGCTTGCATGTCCGTCGGAAAAGCAGGATATGGCGCAGTTTTAATATTAACCGCTTTAGGGCGCTTGCCTTGCATATCAAGTTCAATCCAATCGTCGCCAGTATTAATCACCGCGCCAGCATCTTCAAGTTTTGCCAGAACTGCTTCTAGGCTTGAAGGATCAGCGCTTAGACAGCGAATTTTTCCGCGCGTCACGGCTGCAGCCACTAAAAATGAGCCGGTTTCGATGCGATCAGGCATCACTCTGTGGTTACAACCAGAGAGTTTCTCAACCCCTTGAATACGCAAGGTTGCGCTGCCAACACCGGTAATTTTTGCGCCCATTGCAATTAAGCAATGTGCTAAATCATTAATTTCAGGTTCGCGAGCGGCATTTTCAATAATGGTTTCACCATCAGCTAAGGTCGCAGCCATCAATAGGTTTTCAGTGGCACCAACGCTGACCATATCCATAAAGATATGCGCGCCTTTTAAGCGGCCATCAACTCTGGCTTTAATATAACCTTCTTTTACCTCAATAGTAGCGCCCATTTGCTCTAGCCCTTGCAAATGCAAGTTCACAGGTCTTGCGCCAATCGCGCAGCCACCAGGCAATGAAACATCAGCGGTACCAAATCGAGCCAGTAACGGCCCTAAAATCAAAATAGAGGCGCGCATGGTTCTAACCAAATCGTATGGCGCACAAAACTCTTTGAGATTAGTGGTTGAGATCCGATATTGGCTATTGCCTAACTCAGTGACATCAGCACCAAGGCAGCGAAGTAATTCACAGGTTGTTTTTACATCGCGAAGGTTAGGTACATTCGAAATATTAAAGTCAGTTTCAGCTAAAACACCAGCAAACAGGATCGGCAAAGCCGCATTCTTGGCGCCAGAGATGGTCACATCTCCGGCAAGGGGCTTGCTGGCTTGTATTGTTAATTTATCCACACTAATTCTCTACACTCAGTATTACGCTTACATATTAAATAATTTTTCACGCTTCCACTGAGTCGGCGTAAAAGTCTTGATAGTAAGCGCATGTAACTCACCACTGGCAATATGTTCATTCAGTGGTGCATAAATGGTCTGCTGCTGCTTCACTTTACTCATAGCGTCGAACATTTCGCCAACTGCAACCACTTTGTAGTGGCTACCATCTGAAGTCACATGTACTTCATCTAGGGTTAACGCCTCTGATAAAATCTGCTCAATTACTTTGCAATCCATGAAATGTGCTACCTTAAATTCAATGCTATTGTTCTATGAAAAAGGACTCTAAATCATACAACTCGATAAGTTTTTTTAGATGCTTACTCGGATTAGCCAAGCTCCTTGGCTGAGTGTTGTCCCCATGACAATGACCTAAACATATTAGTTCAAGCAATAAGGCCACGCCTGCACTGTCAACATACTCTAAAGCAGACAAGTCTAACACTTGAGTCGTATCAGTAAACAATTGTTGTTGATTTGGCCACAATTCTCTGACCTCAACCTGAGTTAATTGCCCTTTTAGGTGACAAATATCACCTTGCTGTGAAAATTCAATCACGCAGCATTGCCCTCGTCCTGATCTAAGCGAATATCTTGGTTGGTGCGCTCATAAAGCATGTCGATGACCTTATCGACGCCTTTTTGGCGAATTAAATTGGAAATTTCTGATTGCTTTGACGCCAGTAAACTCACGCCTTCCGCCACCAAATCAAACGCTTTCCAGCTGTCATCTTTTAGACGTCTGGCTTTAAACACCACTTTAATGGGCGGGCGACCATCTTCAATAATTTCGACGCGGACATCGATCATTTTCTCGTTACTAAAATCAGCAGCCGGGAAAAACTGTACTTGCTGACCAGTGTACTCAGTAAAGGCTTGGGCATAGGTAGCCACTAAATAACCTTCAAAAGCATCCACAAACCGCTGACGTTGTTCAGGAGTCGTGTCACGCAGGTATTGCCCCATCACTTTATACGCGGCGTATTTATAATCAACATAGGGCATAAGCTCTTCGCGAACGATAACTTTTAAATAGCTTAAATCATTGTCAATGAGGGCTTTGTCTTTATCAAAACGCGCAAAGGTTTTCTCTGATACTTGCTGCACTAGCTTGAACGGATCATGGGTATCTATGTCATCAGTCGTCAGCTCTGCAGCACCAAGCGGGCTGATGCTTAACCATAAAAAGACACTTAACATAACGCGAATAAACTGCTTCATATACCGCTCCTACTTATCATCCGATGACATGCTATAGATTAACTGACCGATTAAGTCTTCCAGTACTAATGCTGAGCGCGTGTCATAAATTTTATCGCCATCAGCGAGCATCTCAATATCATCATCCATAAAGCCTGGGGTTAACCCCAAAAACTGCTCACCCAATAAACCTGCAGTTAAAATCGATAAGCTGCTGGTCTCTGGAAATTGATCATATTGCTTATCCATAGTGATGCTCACTATCGGTACAAGCTTTTTGGGGTCGAGCTGAATATCAGTTACCCTTCCGACAACCACCCCGCCCACTTTCACTGGCGAGCGTACTTTTAAGCCACCGATATTGCTAAATTCAGCGTGTAAACTGTAAGTTGCCTGATTAGGCTTAAGCTCAACATTGGCCACATTAAATACCAGCACACAAAATGCCACTAAGCCTGACAATAAGAACAATCCAACCAATAACTCTATTTTCCGTGTCAACATACGACTAAACCACTTTAATTAATGAATGCAAAATTTACCCAACTTACCTCCCGCTAACACTCAGCAGTTAACATCAATTGCCGAACATAATCGCTGTCAGTAAAAAATCGAGCGCTAACACTGCTAAACTCGCCTGAACCACAGTGGATGTGGTCGCTCGGCTAATGCCTTCGGGGTTGGGAATAACTTCATAACCACGATATAAAGATATCCAGGTTACCACTACGCCAAAAAGCACACTTTTGATTAAACAATTTACAATATCTTGGCGCCACTCAACCGATGCTTGCAGAATTGACCAAAAAGAGCCGCTATCAATGCCTTTCCATTCAACTCCCACTAAATGACCGCCGATAATGCCAACAAGACAAAACATCATCACTAATAATGGCAGGGTGATAACCCCCGCCCAAAAACGTGGCGCTATGATTTGGTGTAAAGGGTCAACCGCCATCATCTCTAAGCTTGATAACTGCTCGGTTGACTTCATTAAGCCAATTTCAGCGGTTAATGCCGAGCCTGCGCGCCCTGCAAAAAGTAATGCCGCAACCACAGGACCAAGCTCTCTTAATAAGCTCAATGCCACCATGGGCCCTAGGCTTTCGACCGTGCCAAAATCAGCCAGTACCGTATAAGCTTGTAATGCCAGCACCATACCGATGAACAGGCCAGAGACTATGATGATCACCATGGAGCGAACACCCAACACATAAACTTGCTTGGTGATTAAGCCGATATCTTTTTTAACATTCGGCCAACGGGCAATAGCGCCCCATAACATCAGCCCTGCTCGGCCTAGACCTGAAATAAAATCCAAAGCAAAGCGGCCAATATTACTGATAAAGTTAATCACGTCCACTTAACATCTCCTGTTGATAGTCTTCAGCTGGATAATGAAAAGCCACCGGCCCATCGGGTGCTCCATGAATAAATTGCTCAATTTGTGGATTGGTTGAAGCCCGTAATTCAGCAGGCGTGCCTGAAGCGATTACTTTTTTCTCGGCGATAACATAAACATAGTCGGCAATACTCAATACTGCATCCACATCGTGGGACACGACCACCGAAGTCAGCCTCAATGTTTCAGATAATTCGCCAATCAATTTCACCAGCACCGCCATCGAAATAGGATCTTGACCGGCGAAAGGCTCGTCATACAAAATCATTTCAGGCTCAAGTGCTATCGCCCGCGCCAATGCAACTCGGCGCTGCATGCCGCCGGATAACTCATTGGGCATCATCAGAGCGGCGCCCCGCAGCCCCACGGCTTGCAGCTTCATCAACACAATCTTACGAATAATAGTTTCAGCTAACCCTGAGTGCTCACGCAGCGCAAACGCCACATTATCAAACACATTCATATCGGTAAAAAGCGCCCCACTTTGAAACAACATACTCATGCGCTTTCGCTGCTCAAATAATTGTTGCCGCTTCAGTTGGTGAATGTTTTGCCCAGCAAAAAGCACCTCACCACTATCAGGGGTTAATTGACCGCCGATAAGTTTAAGTAAGGTGGTTTTACCTATGCCACTTGGCCCCATAATGGCGGTCACTTTGCCAGTTGGAATGCTGAGACTGATATCATCAAAGATAACCTTAGTCCCTCGGCTAAAGCCCATGTTCTTAACTTCTACAAGGGCTGACCTAGTGGGCTCTAAACTTGGAGTAGACATGTCTATAGAGGAAATAATAGCCTTCCTAGAGAACGAGATGTAGAGCTGAAGTGTACGAAATTGTGTAAGAACCTACAACAAATCAATCACCATGCGTTACAATCCCTAACAATTTTCGCAATAGCGATGATTTTTGTTAATATCTGACAAAAATATCGCCATAACTCAAATAATTGGAACAAGATGCTTTTTAATATCATGATGCTCATCGTCGGATTGGGCGCATTAGTTTGGAGCGCAGATCGCTTTGTTTACGGAGCTGCCGCCTTTGCTAGAAACTTAGGCCTGCCACCAATGTTAATCGGTTTAACCATTGTGGCCATGGGCAGCTCAGCGCCAGAAATGCTGGTTGCTGCCACCGCATCAATGGAAGGCATGAGCGATACTGCAATTGGTAACGTGCTCGGCTCAAACGTGGCTAACATCACCTTGATATTAGGGGTTACCGCATTGTTTGGGGCTATTTCAGTTCGCTCAGAAACCTTAAAGCGTGAAATTCCAATCATGATTGCGGCAACCGTATTAGCTGGCTACCTTATTCACGACGGCATGCTCACCCGTGTTGAAGGTGGGGTATTATTAATCGCATTTTTCGCCTTGATGGGCTATTTCATTTGGAGCGCGATGCGAAATAAGAAAAAAGATGTCCTAGCTGATGAGTCTGACGCAGAGATCCCTAAAAATGTACCCACATTACATGCTATTATCTGGATCATTGTTGGTATGGTGTTATTGCCACTCTCGGCAGACTGGATGGTGACGGGCGCGGTAGGCATTGCCAAGACATTTGGCTTGTCAGATCTGGTCATCGGCTTGACCATTATTGCCATTGGCACCAGTTTACCGGAACTAGCAGCATGCATCGCTGGCGTCCTAAAAAAAGAAGACGACCTCGCGATTGGTAATATTGTTGGCTCAAACATTTTTAATATTTTAGCAGTGCTGGCCATTCCAGGGCTGATTGCCCCAGGTGAAATCGACATAAATGCAAGCGGTCGAGATTTTTACATGGTACTAGCAACCAGCACCGCATTAGCAGTACTGGTATTATCGAGTGGCGCTAAAAAGCAGCTTACTCGCTGGCATGGAGCCCTTTTATTAATCGTCTTTATTGCGTACCAAGTTGTCTTATTTCAATCACAATAATGGGGCATAAAGATGTGTGACTCACCAAAGCGTAACCCGAAATCGCTTTGGACAATAGAGAGATACATATGACAGAACAAACACAATTGCGCCAATGGGGTCGTCAAGTCATTGATATTGAAAAGGCAGCATTAGATAACCTTTATCAATATGTAGACTCAGACGAGTTTGGCCAAGCCTGTGAACTCATTTTAGAATGTAAAGGCAAAGTCATTGTCATGGGCATGGGCAAATCTGGCCACATTGGCAATAAGATTTCTGCCACACTCGCCAGCACAGGCACGCCTGCATTTTTTGTTCACCCTGGCGAAGCAAGCCATGGCGACTTAGGCGCTCTGGCAAAAAATGATATTATTTTAGCCATATCAAATTCTGGTGAAGCCAGTGAAATTCTCACCTTAATGCCCGTTATACAGCGCATGGGTGTCCCGGTAATCGCGATTACGGGTAAACCAGAATCCAATATGGCCAAGCTATCTAAACTGCATTTATGTATTGAAGTGCCTGAAGAGGCCTGCCCATTAGGGCTAGCACCAACATCAAGCACTACCGCAACCTTGGTGATGGGTGACGCCTTGGCCGTAGCATTATTGCAAGCGAAAGGCTTTACCCGTGATGATTTCGCCCTATCCCACCCTGGTGGATCTTTAGGTCGTAAACTATTACTTAAAGTCAGCGATGTAATGCACAAAGGCGCTGATATTCCACAGGTGAAAAGTGAGCTCTGCATTACTGAAACCCTATATGAGATCTCAAATAAAGGTTTAGGTATGACTGCAGTGATCGATAATGCAGACAAGCTAGTCGGGATCTTTACTGACGGTGATTTACGCCGCGTCATCGATGCTGAAGTGAACCTGCGTACTACCGCTATTGCCGATGTAATGACAACCAACTGCATTACCATCAGCCCAGGTATTTTAGCCGCGCAAGCATTACAGATTATGGAAGAAAAAAGTATTAACGGTTTAATTGTCGTAGACGAGAACCAACGCCCAGTCGGCGCACTTAACATGCTCGATATGGTTAAAGCTGGAGTCATTTAACATGTCATTACACGAAACACTGCACCAAGGTTTTTACGGCCCAATCTCTGATGATGTTTGGCAAAAAGCCAAAAAAATTAAGCTGCTTATTTGCGATGTCGATGGGGTATTTTCCGATGGCCGTATTTATTTAAGTAATGCAGGGGAAGAGTTAAAAGCATTTCATACCCGTGATGGTTATGGCATTCGCTCTATTTTAACCAGTAATATTCATGTTGCTGTGATAACCGGGCGTAAATCTGCCATTGTGGAAAATAGAATGACCGCTTTAGGTGTCACTCATATTTATCAGGGTGTTGATGATAAACTAGTGCCTTACCAAAGCCTGTTAGATACCTATGGCGTTAGCCCAGATGAAGTCGCCTATATTGGTGATGACATGGTTGACTTACCTGTGATGAAACAGGTTGGCCTTGCAGTTTGTGTGGCTGATGGCCATCCTTATGTTAAACAACATTGCCATATGACCACCACCATTAACGGCGGAAATGGCGCATTACGTGAACTCACCGATTTGCTATTACTTAGCCAAGATAAGTTTGAAAATGCCCACGGAATGAGTATATGAGCCGAGTGACCTTCGCTATTATCGGATTTTTTGGCGCAGCCTTAGTCCTTTATTGGCAAGTACAAGTTAAACGTAGTCAGATGGAGGCAAGTAAATTGCCTGCCCCTGCTCGCCCTGATTTTATCGCCAATGACTTACGCACCACTGAATTTAATGAGCAAGGTTTAGTGCAAAGCCGAGTCTCAGCGAAATACATGGAGCACTTTCAGCAAAGTAATGAAACCATGTTTACTGAGCCTGTCTACCTTATTTATCCTGAAAATGGTGAAGCCGAATGGCAATTAAGCGCAGATTTAGGCAAGCTGAATAATGAAACAGGCAAAGTAGTTTTAGAAAATAATGTTATTATTGATGCAATAAACATCGACGAGCCATTACAATCTTTGACAACCACCATGTTGGCACTCGATATGAACACCATGATTTTGACCTCAGATAGACAAATTTTTGTTACTGGGTCAGATTTTAATATACAAGGTTTAGGCCTGTATGCTGATTTAAATGCTCAAGAACTTGAACTTTTAAGTCAAGTAGAAGGAACGTATGAAGCAAAGTAAACTTTTGATTGCCTCACTACTCAGTGTAGTCAGTATTGCCAGCGCCTATGCAAAAGAAGGCGATTTACAGCAAGAGCTTAAAGTCGCAGCTGTGAGCCAAAAAGCTGACATAAAAAACAATCAGGTCATCTTCTATGGCCCAGTTAATGTGACTCAAGGGTCGATTAACATTAATGCCGACCAATTACGCGCATTTGGCACCGAAAGCGGCACCCAAAAAACCATGGTTGCCACAGGTAACCCTGCGACATTTTCCCAAGAGTTAGATGATGGCCGTATTGGTACTGCCAGTGCCGATGAAATTAAATATGAGCTTGCCACTAGCATTTTAACCTTAACGGGTAATGCTAAATTGGACCAAGCTGGCAGCCAGGTTACTGGTAACCTAATTAGCTACAACATTGAAAAGCAGCAGTTAATTGCTGAAAGCACCGGTACTGGTGAAGATCGGGTTATCACTATTTTTCAACCAGAAAGTCACCCAGACTTGATTGATTCTGAAAAGAAAAAAGATGAGCAACCACATTTACCAGACAGCGCTAAACCCGGTGATGACACGCCACCAGCTATAATTGAAAACAACAATTTATCTGCTGTAGAGGCTGTGAACTCAACTGAAACACCCGAAGTAACTGAATCACTTAACGCTGAGGCGCAGGCGACATTGTCAGCCCCAGCAGCTGAGCAAAATGACTAATGACCCAAATTACGTTAACCGCTGAAAATCTCGCTAAGAGTTATAAAAGTCGCCAGGTAGTAAAAGATGTCAGCCTGACGGTAAAAACCGGCCAAATTGTTGGCTTACTTGGCCCTAATGGCGCGGGTAAAACCACCACCTTTTATATGGTCGTAGGCCTAGTCAAAAGTGATAAGGGCCGCATTCTGATCGATGAAGATGATTTAACCGCAGATCCAATGCATTTGCGCGCCCGAAAAGGCATTGGCTACTTACCTCAAGAAGCCAGTATTTTTCGTAAGCTCACAGTACACGATAATATAATGGCAGTGCTTCAAACTCGCAAAAGCTTATCAAATGAGCAGCGCATTGAAGAACTGGAACATTTATTAGAAGAATTTAACATAACTCATATCCGTGATAGCCAAGGTATGGCGTTATCGGGAGGCGAGCGTCGCCGAGTTGAAATTGCACGCGCATTAGCGGCAAATCCTAAGTTTATTTTATTAGATGAACCTTTTGCAGGGGTAGATCCTATCTCAGTAATCGACATCAAGAAAATTATTCAACAACTTAAAAGCCGTGGTTTAGGGGTGCTAATTACCGACCATAATGTCCGTGAAACACTTGATGTGTGTGAGCGAGCATATATTGTGAGTCACGGAAACTTGATTGCTGAAGGAACACCTGCTGAGATCTTAGTCAATCAGCAAGTTAGGTCGGTATACTTAGGTGAACAATTCAAGCTATAGTTAGCACTATTCAGTTTTTAGTATGGCATTCGCGGCCAACAACAAACCTTAATCTAGTCTATTTTTCTAGGATCATAAACTAGCGCCCACACTGTTCGTCGCGATGATGTAATTCAATTAGGGACAAGCGGTACATGAAAGCCTCACTCCAACTCAAAATGGGTCAACACTTAACCATGACCCCACAGTTGCAACAAGCGATTCGCTTATTGCAACTTTCCTCATTGGAGCTACAGCAAGAAATTCAACAAGCACTTGATTCAAACCCGCTATTAGAGCTTGAAGACGAATTCACTAAAGCCAAAGAGCCCGTAAAAGAAAACGCCCTGCAAACTGACACCGATTTTAGTGATAATAGCCAAGTCACCATAGAAAAAGACACCTCAACGGTTGATACCACTGAATCGCTCACTAAAGATTCTATGCCTGAAGAACTCCCTATGGATACCACATGGGATGAGGTGTATACCGCCTCGCCGACTTCTGGCTCTGGCGCAGTATCGAGCGGTAATGATATGCCGTTTCAAGGCGAAACCAGTGAAGGCTTGTATGAGCATCTTGAATGGCAAAAAAACCTCACTCCCTTTTCTGAAAATGACTTAGTGATTGCAACCGCCATTATTGATGCCATTGATGAGCGCGGTTACCTCACCCAGAGCGTTGAAGACATTTTGCAATCCTTAGGCACTGACGATATCGAACTCGATGAAGTTGAAGCTGTACTTAAACGGGTACAACACTTCGATCCCGTCGGCATTGCAGCGCGAGATTTAAGTGAGTGTCTATTAATTCAATTAGGCCAATACCCTAATGAAATTCCTTGCATAGATAATGTTAAGTTACTGATTAAAGATCATCTTGATTTAATCGCCGGTCGTGACTTTAGGTTACTGATGCGTAAAACCAAGCTTAAAGAAGATGATTTACGTGAAGCCATTGAATTTATTCAAACGCTCAATCCACGTCCAGGCTTGCAAATTACCCCCATTAAAGATGAGTACGTCATTCCTGATGTTACTGTACTTAAAAAGAATGGTCGCTGGGTGGTCGAGCTAAATCCCGATAACATGCCTAAAATTGGCGTTAATCAGCAATATGCAGCTATGGCCAAAGGCGGTTCAAGCCAAGCTGACAGCCAATTTATTCGTGGTCATTTACAAGAAGCCAAATGGTTTATCAAAAGCATCGATAGCCGTAATGAAACCTTACTAAAAGTGGCTAACTGTATCGTACAATTTCAGCAAGGTTTCTTTGAGTTCGGTGAAGAAGCCATGAAGCCGATGGTGCTCAATGATATTGCTGAAGCGGTTGAAATGCACGAGTCGACCATTTCACGGGTCACGACCCAAAAATACATGCATACCCCCCGTGGACTTTTTGAACTAAAATATTTTTTCTCAAGCCATGTAAGTACCGATGATGGTGGAGAATGCTCTTCTACAGCAATTCGCGCATTTATTAAAAAGCTCGTAGCTGCAGAAAACCCGAAAAAGCCTCTTAGTGATAGTAAAATGGCGACACTATTGGCTGAACAAGGGATTAACGTTGCTCGACGTACGATAGCCAAATATCGAGAGGCAATGCTCATCCCTCCCTCAAACCAACGCAAAAGCTTATAACTTTTGTTATTGGAGGATGACCTATGCAAATTAACCTGACTGGAAACCATATTGAAATAACTCAATCTTTACGGGAATACGTGCAAACAAAATTTTCAAAGCTTGAACGACACTTCGAACAGATCAATAATGTTCACGTTGTGCTCGATGTTCAAAAGCTACAACAGATTGCCGAAGCCAAACTGCACCTAAAAGGCGGTGAAGTGTTTGCTGTATCGCGTAACGCTGATATGTATGTGGCAATAGACGCCCTGATAGATAAGCTAGACCGTCAGGTAATTAAACATAAAGAGAAACTCACTAAGCATTAACGATGGAACTTCGTACCATCCTGCAGCCGGCGTGCACTACCTGTGCCACTCCGGGCAGTAAGAAAAAGGTACTGGAATTAATCAGCAATTTAATGGCTGCCCAGTACCCAACCCTTTCTTCACAGGCTATTTTTGAAAGTCTAATAGCGCGTGAAAAAATGGGCAGTACAGGTATAGGAAATGGCATAGCAATTCCACATGGGCGCTTAGATAATATCGAAGAACCCATTGCTATTTTAATCAAATGCGAAGAGCCAATCGCCTTTGATGCCATAGACAAGCAACCTGTAGATATTTTATTTGCGCTTCTTGTACCTGCAGATCAGTGCCAGCAACACCTAAGCACATTATCTAGCATGGCAGAGAAACTCAGTGATAAATTGATACTTAAACGACTTCGAAAGAGTCATGACGCTACAGAACTTTATCAGGTTATTACTGCATGAAACTTGTCATCGTATCGGGACGTTCAGGTTCAGGAAAATCAGTCGCACTGAGAGTGCTTGAAGATTTAGGTTATTACTGTGTTGATAACCTGCCACTGCCACTGATTGGCAGCCTGCTTGAACAGCTTAAAGATAGTAACGAGCTTGTCGCCATTAGCGTCGATGTGCGTAATATCGAAGAGCAAGGCAAAGTACTCAAAGAGCAAATTGCTTTACTGTCTGACGATACCAGCATTACCAGTTTCTTTTTAAACGCCAACGATAAAGTGTTACTGAAGCGTTTTAGTGAGACCCGCCGATTACACCCACTGTCTAAGAATCAAATTTCGTTACAAGAAGCCATTAAGCTTGAGGGGCGGTTACTCGAACCCATAGCCAAAATGGTTGATCACTATATCGACACCTCGCAAACTAATATCTACGAATTGAGCGATCATGTTCGGCAAATCTTGCTAGGCAGTGTTGATAAAGAATTAGTGGTACATTTTGAGTCATTTGGCTTTAAGCATGGCATGCCGGCTGAAGCAGACTTTATGTTTGATGTGCGCTTTTTACCGAATCCGCACTGGGAGCTTGAGTTAAGGCCCTACACAGGCCTAGATGCGCCCGTGCAAGAGTTCTTAGAGCGACAGCCTTTGGTGAATAAGTTTATCTGGCAAATTGAAAACCTTTTTGACACTTGGATGCCACATTTAGAGCGTAATAACCGCAGCTACCTGACCATTGCCATTGGTTGTACTGGCGGTCAGCACCGTTCGGTTTATATTGCCGATCAGCTCGCTAAACGTTTCAACAACTCTAAGCACAAAGTCAGCGCCCGCCATAGAGAGCTTGGCATTGAATAAGCTAACCACATCGCCAGCCAAAACGGTGGCCTATTCAAAGCAAATTACCATCAGTAACAAGCTAGGCTTGCATGCGCGAGCGGCGACTAAATTGGCAATTTTAGCTACCGAGTTTGACGCAACTATCACCCTTATCCAAGGTGAGAAACAAGCCAGTGCTGCCAGTGTATTGGGGTTATTAATGTTAGAAAGTGGCATTGGTAAAATCATTACTGTTGAAGCTCAAGGCCGTGATGCAGAAAAAGCCCTTGAGGCCGTATGCAAGTTAATCAACGATAAATTTGACGAAGAAAGCTAACCGCCTGCGCCCAGTAACATCTCCAAGGAAACACAGCGACTCACCTTTACCATTATTTTATTAGCTATACTCAACACACCACCAAGCAGTATTAGGTATTTATGAATTGCGCATCAAGCCATCAGATATTAGAAATTTCTTCATTCTTTTCGGTGAGTTAAGTTAACATTTCATCATCGTCTTTTCAGGAGTAGCCAATGGGTATTGAAGTCATCGACAGCGAACTGACCGAACAACGTCTTAATCAGCTTACACAAGCATTAGGTAGCGGTATGTTTGTTCATGTCAGAAATATGCTTCATGACATGGCCGCCTCCGATGTCGCATTAATTCTTGAATCATCACCGCCGAAAACTCGTCAAGTGTTATGGCAACTGATTGATCATGAGCAAGCGGGTGAAATCCTAGAAGAACTCGGTGAAGAGTTAAAAGATTCACTCATCAGCGCTATGACCCCAGAAAAAGTAGCCCAAGCCACCTCAGGGATGGATACCGATGACTTGGCTTACATCTTAAGAAGTTTGCCAGATGCTGTTTATAAAAAAGTACTGCAATCCATGAGCAGTCAAGACCGCCATCGCGTCGAACAAGCACTGTCATACCCTGATGACACCGCTGGCAGTATCATGAATACTGATACGGTCACTTTGCGTCCTGACGTTAATATTGATGTGGTATTACGCTATTTGCGCCAGCGCGGCAACCTACCCGATACCACAGATACCTTATATGTGGTTGATCGCAACGATCATGTGCTTGGTGGGGTGCGCCTTGCCGATCTACTCACTTGTGATCCTAATTCAACCATTCGCAGCATCATGGATCCTGAATTAGAAAGCATCCCTGTGGACATGCCTGATAATGAAGTGGCGCAATTATTTGAACGCCATGACTGGATTTCGGCCCCAGTGGTAGATGAAGCGCAAAAATTATTAGGCCGTATTACCATTGATGATGTGGTCGATGTTATTCGTGAAGACGCCGAACACTCAATGATGGGGATGGCGGGTATGGATGACGATGAAGATACCTTTGGCCCAGTAATGAAAAGCACCTTCAGACGCTCGCTATGGCTTACCATTAACTTGTTTGCCGCCTTACTTGCTGCATCAGTAAGTAATATGTTTGAAGGCACGTTAGAGCAATTTGCCACCATCGCGATTTTAATGACTATTGTCCCTAGTATGGGCGGTGTGGCAGGCAATCAAACCTTAGCTCTGGTTATTCGTGGTATCGCCTTGGGTCATATTGGTCAAAGTAACTCCCGTTGGCTTATAGGTAAAGAATTAGCCATTGGTTTTCTTAATGGCCTCATGTGGTCGGTACTGGTCTTCTTTGCAGTGTGGCTATGGAAAGGTGATATGGCACTGGGCGGTCTCATTGGCGGCGCGATGCTCATTAACATGACCGTTGCCGGACTAGCGGGGGCCAGTATTCCGCTCATACTTAAAAAACTCAATATCGATCCGGCATTGGCTGGCGGTATGGTACTAACCACAGTCACCGATGTGATTGGCTTATTCGCCTTTTTAGGCTTAGCGACCATTTTCTTAATGTAGCGCCGTAAAACCCCCTCTCTCATCAGCATAAAAAGCGGCATTTATTGCCGCTTTTTTGTGCCTTAAAACCATAGAGTTTTAATGGTTACTTTTGTTTACCAATTAAAACCAATTCGCACCAAAATAGTACTTTTGCACCAAGATGTTTCACGCTCACTTTTTAGAGCTAACACTTTAAAAAAATAAGTCACTGTAATAAAAGGGTAAAATATTTATTTCATAATTGGCACAAGTATTCCATTGAGTTACGTATCACTAAAGAGGTAGCTTTTAATTTGACCAATTTAGTGGAGAAATTTAAGCCTTATAAATTTGAATATCAGCAGGAGTCGATGATGAAATTATTACACACATGTTTGAATCTTTGTCGTAATCAGTGCCACTTTTATAAGCATGTAGGCTGTAGCCTATGGGAAGTAGAATAGTCTTATCGTTAAGCCGACGAAGTTAATCGCTTTTAAATGCTTGGAGCTAATATGTCAGCACAAACAAAGTTTTATCCCGAGAGCTTTCAGCAGCAAGTGATCGCTGAAGTGAAGCAACATAATCGATTAATTTCTGATGTTGCTAAGCAATACTGCATCTCAGCAAAAACGGTTTACCAATGGGTTAAAAATAAAGAAACCGCGATGACATCAAAAACTAATGCCGAGGGCGTGACCACTCGCAAGCGTACACAAGCTAAACAGAAAAGCGCTTTAGTGTCAGAGATAGCTCACTTACAACTTAAGTTATCTCAGCTGAATCAGCAGCTGTTATCGATTAATAGCAATTAGTGGGGATTAACACAGTTCCGACAAACTTGATTGGATTAAACGCTGCCCCCATCGGCAATTAATTAGCGACAAATCTATTGTAAGATATAGAGCTGTTCACCCTCAGGTTTGTCAATTTTATTTACATAAAAAGCTGATATAAAGCAGCTATGTAAGCTAAAAACCTGCAACAGGGACTAACAATAATAATAGGTCGCAGGAATGCCAAAAGGCAGTGTAAGGCCGGTGCTAATGAAAGGATGTCATTGGTGCCCGTGAAGACGAAACGAATGGATTTTAAGACTGTTCCGGCAGGTTTGATTCGATAAGCGCACCACCCCAAGTGCACTTATTAAGAAGCTAATATTCCGACGATAAAGGCTTTTAAACAATCAAGCTTGTCAATTTTATTCAAGCTCAGTGACTGCATTCCCCCCATGATTGCAGTATCACTGAATTGAAACCTGCAACAGGGACTAACAATAATAATAGGTCGCAGGAATGCCAAAAGGCAGTGTAAGGCCGGTGCTAATGAAAGGATGTCATTAGTGCCAGTAAAGACAAAACGAATTGATTTTATAACGATTCCGGTAGGTTTGATTCGATAAGCGCACCACCCCAAGTGCACTTATTAAGAAGCTAATATTCCGACGATAAAGGCTTTTAAACAATCAAGCTTGTCAATTTTATTCAAGCTCAGTGACTGCATTCCCCCCATGATTGCAGTATCACTGAATTGAAACCTGCAACAAGGCTAACAATAATTATAAGTCGCAGGTATGCCTACAGGCAGGTAAACCACCCTAAAGTAAGGATGTCACTAGGGTGATTGGAGATAGATTCAGGCAGATTTGATGTGTTGCTAACTGTTCCCCAGCAGTGAGCAATAGAGGTTTTATTAGGGCTTAAGCGCCCAAGGTAATACTTCTATCAACATGGCTAATTTATCCGTTTCAACAAGGTGACAGCACTCTCCCCCATGCTTGCATGGTCACTGAATTGAATACCTGCAACAAGGAATAATAACAATAATATGTCGTAGGCAAGCAACAGCGTAACCCTGATGAATGGAAGTCATAAGGGGAAATATTAAAAAGCATAAACTAGGAGATGTATTACGAGTATTAACTAATTTAACAACCAATAGCTTTGATTTGATTGATGGTCGTCCCCAGCGACTATTGATTATGAAAACATTCTATACCCCTTACTTCATGGAATTGCTTTCTACTATCAAACCTATTGAGTCCGTTGACGACTATTTGGACATGAGCAACTGCTTCTCTCCCCAGTTTTCGTAGTGAGCGAATGAATAAGTTTTCATCAACAACAGTTTTAATGCCGATACATTTTGTCGGTAGACAATGCACAAAAAGCCCTGATGGAAGGATCCATCAGGGCTTTTTTATCTTTAAACGTTATAAACGTTCTCAGCCTATGTAGAAACAGCGCCACTCAATTAGTCTTTTTCTGCGGCTAATCTCATATAGCGTTGTGATGACCAGTCAAAGTAATACTCTTGCCCTTGCCACTGATAAATTGTTCTGCCGTCTCTTTGGATAGCGCGGGCATTTTCAGGTAGCTGGGTTAAGCCACTGGCGTATTCAATACTGGTGGTGGATCGTTTCGGTGGAGACACCACTTGATGTTGCTGCGGTTGCACATAGTTTCTGCGGTAATGGCGATCATAGTAATCATAGCGATAGGGCGTTTGCCAGCCGTTATTCCAGCCTATGCCATTATTCCAGCCATAGCCCCAGCCATTATTCCATCGATTTCCCCACCGGTTATAATAAGGGTAACGCCAACCGTTATTCCACCCCACACCGACGCCCCAGCGCACTGATGAACCTGAATGACGTGAATGACGTGAATGACCATGATGACGATCGGATGTAAGATATCGCAGTTGCGGCAAGCCATCAAAAGCTTGCATGCTAGCTGAAATCTTGTGGGGACTCGCGTCTTGAGCATTAGCCCCTTGGGCATTAGTGCTTATGCCAAGCATTAAACTCAAGCCTACAGTTACTGAGATATACCCTTTTAAGCTCATCAGATATAAAGCCGTAAAGCAGGTCTTTGGCAGTGTCTGTTGTGCTTCTTTGTTCATCTCACGCCCCCCTTTGTACCTAAGCAGCATTTTCTACAGCAGCTAATATAGGGCAATTAAATGGCAATTACCCTATAAACAAGTCTAGCTCAAAACAACCTATAACCAATAACCATCGCTTAACCCTATTTTAGAAAAATGCTCATAGATACCGGCGCTATCTGGTTAATTCAAATCAACATCTAACCCATAATCATCGCTTAACCCAGTTTTATAAAAATGCTGATAGATACGCGGGCAATAGCTATGAGCAGGTTAATTAAAATCAACGACCAACAAATAACCATCGCTTAACCCTATTTTAGAAAAATGCTCATAGATACCGGCGCGATCTGGTTAATTCAAATCAACATCTAACCCATAATCATCGCTTAACCCAGTTTTATAAAAATGCTGATAGATACGCG
>NZ_JAUORC010000026.1:0-66715 GCF_030547465.1 Shewanella sp. 5_MG-2023 | reverse complement strand
TTGGGATATCGCCAAGTGGTAAGGCACCGGGTTTTGATCTCGGCATCCCCAGGTTCGAATCCTGGTATCCCAGCCATTTTAAAGTAAGTAGACAAGATTATTGGGATATCGCCAAGTGGTAAGGCACCGGGTTTTGATCTCGGCATCCCCAGGTTCGAATCCTGGTATCCCAGCCATCTTAGGCAATGTAGCTCAGCTGGTTAGAGCACAGCATTCATAATGCTGGGGTCGCAGGTTCAAGTCCCGCCATTGCTACCATGTTTAAAGGTAGGTTAGTGGGTAACGCTATGCTACTTAGTTAGAAAAGAGCAACAACAGAGTTTACACTATATATAATTAGTGTATATTCTGAGAAAGATTTGATGCGGGAGTGGTGGAATTGGTAGACACGCCAGATTTAGGTTCTGGTGCCGTAAGGTGTGAGAGTTCAAGTCTCTCCTCCCGTACCATCAAATTTTTTCAATATGTAAACCTTCCTTTATGAAAAGTTATACATAACCAATTTTGGGATATCGCCAAGTGGTAAGGCACCGGGTTTTGATCTCGGCATCCCCAGGTTCGAATCCTGGTATCCCAGCCAAATTTAGCCTCACGGTTAAAGCAAGAGCCCGTCTTATGACGGGCTTTTTGTTGCCTGAAATTTATGATTTATCTTCTTATATTTATCCATTATCACTTATCGATTGAGGCATATGATTATTTTTGTATGATGGATAAGTCATACGTTCCAAATTATTACTTTCTAAATTATTACATTCAGAGTCTGCCCGAAATGCCAATTAATCCAATTACAGAGTCAATGTGGCCTGAAATCTATAAACTCCAATCGCAAGTGTATGTGGATATTGAACCAGAGCCGCTCGAAGTCCTTCGGGATAAATGGCAGCATTCTGCTCACTGCTGTTTTGTCTATCAAAATGAAGAGCAAAAGGTAATGGCTTATCTATTGGCTCATGTTTGGGCTAATGAAACGCCTCCTAAGCTCTATCAGACACTTTCTGAGAAAAAGGAGGGTAATAAATTGTTTCTACATGATTTAGCGGTATCTGCTCTATTAAAAGGCTCAGGAGTCGGTAAGCAAATGGTTGAGCAGTTAAAATTAATTGCTAAGCAATACAATTACTCACAAATACAACTTGTGGCAATACAAGGCTCAGTCCCTTTTTGGCAAAAAATGGGCTTTGAGATTGATCATGAGCAGGCGGCTAACGCAAGTTATGGCCCTGATGCTAAGATTATGAAGCAAGTGCTTTAATCAGTTTTACTTTCTAAGCCTTAAGCAAATAAAAAAATACGGCCAATTGGCCGTATTGTTAACTGATAAAAATTAATTAATCATTTATCGCTTACTTCTGTCTAGCTGGGTAAGAAGTCGATCGCCCAAATGGTTGTCATTGTTGCAACATCTTCTGCTGGGAAGGTGATTGAACGTAACACAACCTTTAGTTGGCGCTCTAATTTGGCATTGTTAAGCTGGCTTGATTGAATATCAACCCGACTAATGCTGCCATTAGGCAGGATCTCAATCTCAAACATGACTTTACCTTTGAGGAAAGGGTCTTTACGCAGAGCTCGATTATACAAGGCATATAAACGTGCTTTGTTCGCCTCAAGTGTGCGGCGTAATGCTGCCTCTGAACGTTGGCTTCCCGCAGAAGCCAGTTGCTCTTCCTCGGCAATTGCCCCTTGAGTAGCTAACACCTCCTCTTCTGCCAACCTAATTTGTTGGGTGTTTTTAGTGCTTAAAGCATCTGACACAACGGTTTGATTGACGGTAGAGGTGGTTAAACTCTCACTTTGGGTATTGGCCGAAGCTGCTAACATCTTACGTTTGACTTTCACTTCTTGCGCCTGCGTTTGTTCAAGGGCACTTTGAGATGCCGGCTTGATATCAAACGCTTCACGCATTGAAAAAAGCTCATCTTTCATGGCTGCTAGCCCTGAAGTTTGTGCTTTTTCTTTTGCGGCCTCACGGGTCATTGTCGGCTGTACTATTGGCTTTTCAACAGGTTTATCGATAGGCTTCTCTTCAACCTTTTCCGGTTCTTTTTCAAGTTCTGGCTCAGGTTCAGGAATAACTTCTGGCTTTTCAGGCACTGGAAGTTGTTTTTCTTTAAGCATTATTTTCGCTAACTGCGGTGGTAATTGCTCTTTAACTTCTCTTGGCACTTCAACTTGCTCAAGTAAAGGCACACCGATGCCGAACACAGCGTAAATGACCAGTAGTAACACTAAGATCTGTTTAAATAACCTATCTTGTTTACTGGGCTTAAATAAATCACCTATGTCGTTAAAGCTATTACCATTTGGGCTACTGCCATTAAACGAATGGGATAAGCTTGCTGCTGTCATGCTAACTCTCCTCAGCCGTTTTACTGGCTTGGCGTTCCACGGCTAATGACATATTTCTATATCCCGTTTCAGCACAAGCAGCCATAATTTGCTTTAACGCCATATAAGGTGTGCTGCTATCGCCAATAATGGTGACGGCACGGCCTTTTTCCTTTTCTGACTCTGTTAACTCAGTACGTTTACTCGCTTGGTATGTAAGCTCAGTAGTCATCGCTTCGATAAACTCAAGGTTTTCTTGTTCACTGAAGTTAGGCTTATCAGCACTATTTTGCCAAACAGCTCGCTCTTGGATAAGCACTGTATCTTTAAGTACTGTGATAACCAGGTTTTCAACTGGCAGTTCTTCAGCAATAGAGACAGGTAACTTTATCTTTTCGATATTTTGTAGAACGCGTACTTCAGATTGATTCACAATCAAGAAGAATACCAAAATCGTAAAGATATCCATCAAGGCAACTAAGTTAAGTTTGCCACCTGATTTAAAGCGCTTATGGTGCTTAGCAAGTCGTTTAGCTCTGGGTGATTGCTTCATGATTTGCCTCCTGTGGTTTCACTTACTTGTGTTTCAGCAAGTGATTCTTCAGGTGCATCGCCTAATGAGATAAGCGGAAACAGTTCAGCATCGACTAGATTAGCCGCAACCACTGCTTTGTATGAACGCACGGTATCCATTGCAGTCACAATGGTCTGATAATCGATATTAGATTCAAGCAAAAGCACTATGTCATTTTTATCGATTTCTTGTTGTTGAAAAGTCAGTTTAAGGTCTTGTAAGTACACAGACAAAGCCTTGAAATCATAACCTTGTTCTGTTGTTTCAAAACGTTTAAGTAATATGCCCGCAGGGTAGTTGAGCTCAAGACTTTGCTGAGTAATGACCAGTTCCAATACTTTAGGTTCTTGATCATCTTCAGCTTGTTGAGATTCTGAAATAACAGGCAATTGCAGATTTAGTATCCGTACTTGTGAAAATACCAAACTCAGTAATAACACAGGCACGAGCACGATCATCAAATTCATAAATGAAGTGATATCGAGTTCTGCATCTTCGGTATTAGGGCGACGACGGCGTCTCATAATTATTAGCCTCGGTCCGAATCCGCTTGCTTAGAAAATGACAGTGAATTAAGTAATTTAATGCCAGCCATTTCAATTGAATCAACAATAGTCGCAGTTTTAGTTTGCAGTGTTGAGTGAAATAGAATTAGCGGAATAGCGGTAATAAGACCAAATGCAGTGGTGTTCATTGCAACAGAAATACTGGAAGACAGCAGGTTAGCTTTTTCAGCTGGATCTGCACTGGCTACCGCAGAGAACGCTGCAATCAGCCCCATAATGGTACCCAGTAGACCAAGTAGCGTAGCAATATTGGCTAAGGTAGCAATAAATGGCGTGCGCTTTTCAAGTCTCAACATGTACTCCATGATGGTTTCTTCCATGGCGTATTCCACATCTTCACGGCGATTAGCTTGTGAAATTCTGACGATACCAGATTGCAATACATCAAATACAGGGGCTTTATTATTTTGCGCATGTTGACTGATTGTCGCGACATCACCGCTTTTAAGTGCTTCTTTGATTAACGAGAATGCTTTTTGGTTAGTGCGATGAGCTGAACTGAGATATAGCCAGCGTTCGATAGTGATGGCCAAACCGACGACTAATACTAGGGCGATAGGGTATATGAACGGGCCACCATTTTGTAAAAATGCAATAATATGGTCGGTAAAACTCATGATATTTTCCTTTTTATAGAGTCGAACGAAGTTGTTTTTGACTCGTCCTAAATGTAGTTATTTTTTGTTACTGCTTTTTTGTTACTGCTTCGGGTTAAACTTTTATCTTGGTGAATACACCCTTTATTGTTTTGATGAAGTATTCACACTGAAATCACGTACCTCTTGTTGGAACTTTTTAGGGTTAATCGGTTTGAATTGCGGCAAGATGATTTGCATATTGTTATCTTGTATTGCTACAGGGTTGGTTATGCCTTGCCAAGGCATGATGTAAAGCACTTTGGGTTGCTCTTGCGTGCCGGTCACTTTACTTTCAATTAATACGGGTTTGTTTGCTGTGCTGACGGTTTCAGCGGCATTAAGCTGGCCAATGCTAATGACTGATAGCAGCAAGAGTGTCATAACAGCAATAACCGCTGCGTTTACACGGTATGTTGTCATCGGGGTTAATGAACTAACCATCTTATCCTTCTCCTTCTTGCAAATTGAGCCCAGCGCGCTGAATTTTTATTTCAACGCCAGCCAACCATCGCTGGGCTTGAACATCATCAGGTTTTAGCAATAAATAGGATTGATAATAACGTCTCGAATCTAATAGTTTTCCTCGGTATAGCTCGAGCAAAATAGCCAGGTTAACTTGTGCTTCTGGATAATTAGGCCAAATAGATAATGCGGTTAAATAATCTTTTTCTGCCTGTTCAAATTGACCTTGCTTTCTTGCTACAAGGGCCTTCAACTGAAAGGCGTAAGGGTTTTTATCGTTAACGGCAATGGCTTGATTTAACAAAGATTCAGCCTGACTAAAGTCACTTTTATTAATGGCGATTAAGGCTTTGTTTACTAATGCACCTGATAGGGTTGGCTGCGCCAAGAGTACCTGATCAAATAATGCATCAGCTTGATCAAATTGCAGTTGTTTCATCAGAGCAAGCGCATCTTGATACTGAGTTAACACCGTTCTAGGTACATTGGCTAAACGTTGCTGTGCTTGCTCAGCATATAAGTTGTAATTGTTGGGTGTTATGTCATTTAAAGCGCCATTACTTGCCGTTTGCTTGTTCGAGCTGCTCCCTACAGAGCCATTTGCCACAGAGCTAGCATTGCCATCATCTGTGTTGACCATATCCACCATACTGCTATCTAGGGCATCAATACCGTTAGCTTCGGCGTTTTCACTCGCTTGATCATTAGTCATCGTTGAGCATGCAGACAAGATCATTAGGCTGAAACCCATTAATAACTTGATGGTGACATGAGCTGAGGAAAGTGTGTTATTCACTTTATTATTCACTCGCCTGTTTACTCTCTTACTTAAAGGTTTAGTGAATTGATTCAACGACATCATGTGTCACCTCCTGTTTGTTATATAACGCAGGTGACAGCTCAGTTAAGGTTGCGAAACTTTTGCCAATCCATTGGTCATAGATATTCTGCCAAGCTCGCTCAGTGTTACTGATATGAATTTCAATAGCCTTTTCCTCAAATGGATAGGCGAGCTCTTCAAGTAATATTTCGTACTCTTCCAGCGCTAATTCATCTAGGTCACTAGGGCGCTCAGAGTCCATAACATCAGCCGCTAACTGGCGATACATTTCAGCTAAGTTAAAGGTCGCTTGCGGCACATATTGTGCTCGTTGAAAGTCCAACACTTGCTGGTAATAACCAATAGCTTGTTTCATCGCGTCTTGTTTACGCTTCAAGGTTTTATTTAATGGCGCGGTTAGCTTAATCGCGATAAATGTTTGCTGGTGTGCTTGGGCTAATTCAGAAGCTGCAATAGAGGCAATTTCAATTTCTCGCCCAGCAAAGGTATTCGCTTTAGCTTGCTGCTTGGCGTGGAAGGTTAATATCTGGCGATACCAGTAATATTCCTTGTTGGGCTCGTTAGAAACTTGATAAAACTCGCTCATTTTAAGGCGTACTTCTTGTGCTACATCAAAAGGCTCAGGGTAATCTTTAGCGTATGTTCGATAGGTTAAGCGGGCTTTTTCGGTTTCGCCTGCTTTGAGGTAGTACTCCGCAGCAGTATATTGCGCCTCACGCTTTAGCGCTCCTTTGGGTTCATTGGCAACAATAATCAACAGTTGCTCAGCAGCCAATTCCCATTGTTCTAATGCTTCATATGACTGAGCAAGTTTTGCTGGGATTGATGCACTGAAGTGATGTTTAGGGTAACGCTTTTGAAATGGCACCAATACCGTAATAGCTTGTTGCCATTGCTGTTGCGAAAGCAAGATATTCGCCGCTTCAAACTCGCCACTGACTGCATATTTTGATTCAGGCACAGCTTTGCTAATCCGTAATAAATCGACAACAGCAAGTTGCGGATTGTCGTTCTTGTTAGCCTGTGCTTGGAAGTAAATGCTTGATGCTAATAAATCGCGCATTTCAACTCGTGATGTCGCTTGCTGCGCTGTCGGTGTTTGACTGACACTTAAATATTTTAACGCCAGATTATAAGATTGCTCAGCAAGGGCATATTGGCTTTGCTGATATAACCCGTGAGCATATAACTGAGTCACAAGTTGTACTTGTTTTAATTGAGTTTTAGGCAGCTGTTTACCGTGCTCTACTGGATTGATAACACTTGATTTATCTAGGGCGATATAAGCCTGAGGTTTTTGTACACTGGCTAATTCATCAGGTGTTTGTCGCGCTACTACCGCTATTTGTTCTGCACTTTTCTCAGAGGGTTGATTAATGACACCGTGAGTCACTAATACAAATTCGCTGAACTGGGCTAAATCCAGGTAGTTTTTCGATGCAAATGAATATTGGGCGCCGTGAGTTGCAAGCTCTAGAGCGCGTTTATCATCTGGATAGTTGGCGATAAACTGTTTATCTAAGGCGACCCTCTCTTGGACAACGACCTGAGTGCTATCCAAATTTGCATTAGCTTGATTTTGCAGCGGCGTTAGGATTTCTCGAATTGTGATTGTAGTTGCATAAGCTGCCTGCTTTTTGAGGGCTATCTGCTCTTGGTTTAGCTGCTTATTTGGTTGGCTTAAGTGATCAGCTTGTTGGTTTGGCTGGTCTGCTTGAACCGAATCATCAATAGAACTGATTTCACCATAAGCGATAGTTTTATAACTGTTAAGTGCTTGTCTAAATTGCTGGGCTTCAAAATTAGCATCAGCAAACAGGTATTCATCAGTGTGAATATCTTTGCTGAGTAAGCTGCTTGCTTGTGGCAGTTTTGCGAGTTGTAAGTATGTACTTAATGCATTTGCAGCCGCTTTAAAAGCGCTTACTCGGCCAATGCCTGCAGGCTGATTTTGCGCGTTGGCGTAAACTCTGCGGCTATGCTCATCACTAAATGCCAGTAAATGAGGCAGTAACTCTTGTTGATGCTTTGCACTTGCTTGACTCCAAAAAGTGCTATTTAACCCGTACTGGTTAATATAATCATTTTTGAGTTTATGCATTGAAGCAAATTTACCTTGGCGCTGATAAAGCTCAAGTAAAGCCAATGAGTAACGAGCAGACCAAATGTTATCTTGTGCCAAATCGATATAGGCTTGATAGGCCAGCTCTGCATCATGTTGCAGCTCTTGTTTCAGTAAGAATTTTGCTAAGTTATCAAATAGAACATGTTGATAAATAGGTAAGTAACGCGTGTCTTGTTTTGATGTCACCAGTGCAACTAAGGATACGGATTGTTGCTGCTGACTGAGTGAAATACTTAAAACTCGCTGCGCATCAATTGCTAGGTTTTGCTCGCGACTGCTCAAACTGGCAAAACTGAAATCCGTTGCGGTTAACTCATTTTGCTTTGGTTTATGGTTAGCTAAAATCGTATCGAACACGGCTAAAAAGGTACTATCAGCCTCAGGTAAGCGATTCAGTTTAAACAGTGACCAGCCAGACATATAAATGCTGTTGAGTAAATATTTATCATTGTTATCAGCTGATTGAACCTGTTTATAAGCGCTTATCGCAGCAGGGTAATCTTGCAAGTTGTAATAGATTTCGCCGCGCCTAAAGTTAAGCTCCGCTAAATATTGAGTGTTAGGGTAGCGGGATAATAACGATTCCATCTCGATTAAGCTTTCATCTAGCTGGCCTTGCAAATCTAGCGCTTTTGCCAGTTGATACTGCAGATGCTCGTTATCAGCGCGATTAGGGTAGCGCTGTAATAGTGTTTGATACTCAGCGATTAATTTTACTAGCTGTTGATCGTTTTGCTTGAATTGTTGCAAAGCTTTTTGCTCTGCAGCTAACGGGTTAACCCCTGTATCTTCATCAAGAACTGTGGTTTCAAGCTCACCAAACATTTGCTCTTCAAGATTTTCAGTCTTAATTTGAACCAGACGATATTCAACGTGTGTTCTGACTTCTGGGTTGGGTTCTAATGTCAGTAATTGCTGATAAATTTGCGCAAGTTTTTGGCTTCGCTGAGCTTTTGTCAGAGCAAGTGAGTCCAATGAAACTTGGGGTTGTTGTTTGGCTAAATCAGTTAATGTCGCTCTTTTGGGATTGTTATTAGCTTGAGTATCTAGGGTGCTTTTACAACCGCTGACGCCAGCAATGATCATGCAGCTAACGAGTAGAGATAGCGTTGGTTTTGATGGGGTCATTATAATTTCTCCCCATTTATAACAGGTTGGGACATTTGCTCTAATACAGCCGCCATTTCATGGCGAGTGGCCAGTAATAACTGTTCAAGCTGAATTTGTTGCTCAGAAACAAAGGCTGAGATTTTTTGTTGAATTTGAGCTTTGGTTGAGGATTCAAGTGCTGCGATATTTTGAATTGTTGTAACCAGTCTCGTTTCTGCTTGAGCTTGGCGCTGCTCAAACGCAGTGGTTTGTTGCTGAGAATTGGCTAACTGAGCAAAGCGTTGTTGCTGCAGACTTACCAGTACGAGTTGTTGGTCGACTTGTTTAAGTAATTTTTTATGTTGCCATAATCTTTGAGGAAATTGCTGTTGCAACTCCCAGTTAAGGACTGCTTTAACGCGGTTTAGTCTTTGTTGATACTCTTCAGTGCTGCGCTGACCACGAATAGCCTTGATAACGTTTTCACTTTCATTGACGCGTTTAAGCCATGCTTGCTCTGCGTCATTGGCAAAAATATCTGCGTTTTCTTGTGCCTCAGCCTCAGTAATCATTTGTGCTAACAGCTGCTTTTGATTGGTTAACTGCTGAATCAATTCAGGATACTGGGTTTGGCTTTGCTGTTCGATGATGCGAGCTTGACGCTGTTTATTGAGTGTTAAGCTCTCTTTTATCCAGGCATTTTTTTGCTGCTGACGGTCAATATTGCTCGTTAACAGTGATAACTCAGATAAGGTATCGATATCGTGTTTCAGCTCTGGATTTTCTAAGGCTTTTTGCAGCCATTGACCATTAGCTCCCGTTTGAGCGTTTACATTACTGTTGAACAATAATGGCGTTAATTCTGTTTGCTTAATATCGGTATGAAAGCGTGCTAAGTCAGCTAATTGTTCAACATAGAGTTGCTCGGCTTGTTGATAGCTATATAGGCTCTCAGAAAGTGTGTTTTGCTGTTTGATTTGAGCAGAAATGAGTAATGCTGATTGCCAACCGAGCTGGGAGTATTGATAGTCACGTTTTAATAAATCAAGCAATGCCAGTGAAGTGTCATATCGCTTGATCTGCTGAGCTGAGAAGGCAAATAGAAATAGTGCAGACTCAGTGTAAGGACTGTGCTCAGGAAAATCTTGTAATTGATCGAATGCTGCTTGGTATAGACCTTGTTTAACATACATTTGGGCTAACAATAATTGAGCATAATCATTAATGGCTTGCTGCTGGATTTGTTTGTCTGCCTTTAATTCATCAGCTGTCATTATGCTTATGTCAGTGATTTCTTTAATAACATTTTTACTAGAAACTTGAGCTCGTTGTTGTGGACTCTTTTCGGTAAATAAGCTTTGCCAGAAATTCGTTTCAGTTGCTGCTAAGTTTATGTTTTTAATGCGTACCAGCAGTGTTTCTGCGCGTTGATAATCCTTTGCTTGCATCAATTGCAGTGCTTGGTTAAGCATGACGTAAGCAGATAATGCTGACTTTGCAGTTAATTCAGTATCTGCTTGGTTTGATCCCGCGGCTGACTCATCAAGTATTTTCGCTGAAGGAGTCACAGATGCAGGCCAATATGCCAATTGATGTAGGATCTGATATTGCTCAGCATATGAAGCAGGCAGTTGAGTGATATTAGCGAGGGTTTGCTGGGCAGCACTGTGTTTACCTTGCTCTATTTGTTGTTCTGACAACTGTAGTAGCGCGATAAGCTTTAGCTCATCAGCAGAGGTGGCAGTTTTATTGCCTTGTTTATCTTCGGTTGGTGGCTCAATACCTGCCAACTTATCGTCTGCTTGTTGTTGAATTAATGCTTTCTCGAACGTGGCCAACGTCTCTGTAGCTTGATGATGTAAACCGATGGATACCTGTAAGCCAGCTTCAAACAAATGGCTTTTTGCGGTATCAGCATCAAAGCGCTGTCTGTTTAGGCTAACTTGGCTTAATGCGGCGTTGTAATCACCTTCAAAATAAAAGTATAAGGCTTGGCGATAAAGTTTATTGCGCAGGTTAGCTTGCTGAGCAAGGGTTAAATTAGTTGCAGTCGTTGCATTAGCAACTTCAGTTGGTTGCTTATTTAGTTCATCAGTTGAGACATCAGTGGGCATATCAGCACTGATAGCTGCAGTTGAAAAACAGCCGCTAACGATAAGCAGTAATATCGCTTTTAGCTGAGGCGTTGCTACTGCATAGCGGCTAAAGTCACGGAAAGCTTGGTTCATATTAACTGGCATAACCGTTATAAAACCCACTCTTCAACTTTCACATCTGCACGATAACTGGATTCATTATCTTCAAGTTTCAATTCCACCATCACGGTTTCATCTGTCTTTTCAAATTGATGAGTCACTGCTCTTTGTACGGTGCGACCTTCTGCATCAACACCGGTAAAAATAGCGGTAAGCTGATGCTGTCCCATTTTCAAATTTCCCATATAGACTTTTTGAATGCCGCCTTTTTCCAGTGCACGACGTTGGCGTTGGGTATATAAAAAACCGGCTACATTTTGCTGATTAATTTTTAGCTCGACACTGTCTAGGGTAAAAAAACGTCCAATATCCACTGACACAAATACAGCTATTTGAGTGCTTGCGGGGAACAATAAGTCTTCTTCAAGAATGAATAAATCACGATTTAATTTAATGACTTGGCTTTTGATGTTTTCAAGATCGCTTGCTACCTGACTCTGACTATCAGCGCTACCATTACCATTAGTCATTGCATTAGCACTCGCGTCACTATTAGTATTGGCTAACGCGGCACTTGGCTGCATCGCGCTCCAGAACACGGTTATAAATAGCCCCAAAGTGAGCCATATTTTAAAATTTGTAGATGACTTAACAGTGTTACCCTGCGCTGTACCTTGTCCAGTACCTTGATCTGTGTTGTTCATATTCCTACCTTGAAAATGGGCTAAATCGCTAACATTACGCAAAATGATTAAAAGTAAACGCTATAAAAAGCGCGGATGACGTTAGCGGAAAAATTGTAAAACGGTTCGTTACCTACGCCACCATCAGCAGTGGGATCTCTAAAGTTGTTGTAGTCGAAGGTGATGTAGTCCCATTGAATACTGGCTTCTGAACGAGTATCTCCAAAAGATAAGCTTTCAGGCATTAAATAAGTGACACCTAGGCCTAAGGTTAAGTCATTAAAGTCACTTAACTCTTTATCGCGGGCTAGGTAGTTTTGTGCATCTTGATAAGGGAATAAGTCACTATAAAATTCAGCTTGAGTTTGCTGGTAGTAACGCACTTTAAATTCAAGTTCTAAGAAGTCACCAATAGGGTGGCGGTATCCGAGTTCGACATCATTAGCATCAATTTCCCAGCTGTCGTTGAAGTAGCGATAATGAAAAAATAACGCCGCGCGATAGGGCAGAAAGTAGCTTGCCGATAATTTGGTTGAAAACGAGTTACGAGTCTCTGGATAGATTTCAGACTGATAGCCAACACCGGATGGGTTAGTTGTATCTATGTAGCGTACCGTACGGTATGGGTTATTGAGGTAACCTTCGTCAGCAATGGCTTCAAAGTTAAGTTGCGCGGTTAAGTTGCGAGTTAAAATTTGACTTATGCCTGCGCGAATACGGTACTGCTGGCTTTGTTCTTCAAATTGGTCATCGCCATTGCGGCGTATTTCATTATCACCATATGACACACCAAGACTTAAATTGGTTAAATCGCCAAAGGTATCTTGAGATACATTAACACTAAAGGATTGTGCGAGGTAATCGTCTTCATCACTCTGGCGGGCATTAAAGGTCATTAAGGTCTTATCGTTGAGGTATTCGACCCCAATTTGGCCTTCATGGCGCTTTTCGCTATATGGACTTGCTGTACTGAGCACATCTACAGAGGCCGAAGAAATGCTATCGAGGTAGTAGTAGCCAGTAAACGCCAATGATTCTGAGGTCTTTTTTCGAAGCAATACCGAAGGACCGTCAATTTTCATCCCGCCGCCTTCATAGCTGTGATAAAGCACATCAGCGCGATCAGGCTCTAGCACTGCTGCTAGGCTGAGTGGCGAGCAGAGAATTAATCCTGTCAGTGTGGCTGTCTTTAATAAGCACTTGAGCATCTTAGTTACAACCACAGCCACCGCCTCCAGTTCCTTCTGCTCCGCGAGCAGACTCACGGGCCTCCAATACATGCGCTACGTGCATATTGGCAATGGGGTGCCTACCAAATCGCATAATAGGATCGGCAAGGTTTTGGCGTTCATAAGGTTTTACCCAAGGTTCTATGTCTAAACTTGAGCAGCCCGATATTATGAATAGTGACGACAGGGCCGTTATGAGCATGAGCATTTTTTTGATTGGATTCATCATAGGGTTACTCTCTGATCAGCTTTTTAATCGCAGCGGCGTATTTTTTCTCGTAACCGTCTTGATAACCTAAGAACACATATCGCACTTTGCCGTCGCGATCGACAATCACTGTCGTTGGCATGGCTTTTACATCGTAGGTCTCAGATAGGCTGTTTGTTTCGTCAAAAAAGATGTCAAAACTTAAATTAAGATCGGCTAGAAAGTCTTTACCTGCTTGGTTTTCTTGCTCAACATTGACGCCCCAAACGGCAACGCCTAAATCTCGATATTTGTCTTCAAGCTTTTGCAGTACTGGCATCTCTTTTCTACAAGGTCCACACCAAGATGCCCAGAAGTTAATCAGGATGATATTGCCGCGCTGCTCAGAGAGTTTAAGGTTCTCACCTTGCATGTTTTTTAAGGTGAAATCTGGTGCCATATCGCCTTCTGATAACGCATTGGCTTGAATCGATACACTTAAAGTAAATAGGGTAAACAGGGCAATGAACCCACGCTTAAATAACATCATTGATAATCCTTTTTTTCTTACTATTTAATTTTTGTTTAACTCTTTTTCGAGCTAGGTTGTGACCAACGGCTATAGATTAAAAATAAACAGCAATACCGGTAGAAAAGGTTAAATTGTGCGTCGTTTTTGATGAGCCTGTTATTTGAGTGTCAAAGATGTAGTCACTCATCGCCAGATCCCATGCAACCCAGTCATTGAGAAAAACACGGTAGTTAGCGGTTAAGTTCACCGTAAATTGTTCATCACCGGCAAACTCAGTGTTACCACCACCGACTTCAATGGAGAACACACTGTTAAAGACTAAATCTTCACTGAAAAATATTTCACCAGGCAGAAGGTTATAACCAATATTGAGGCCGTAGTAGGTCATTTCGCGCTCTTCATCTGTCAGTAAAGGCGCGGTATTAGCAAGCTTCTCAAAACTGGTATATCCGCCTTCAGCGACTGCATATCTGCCTTTGACATAAAAGTGTTCACTGATGTGATACCCCAGATGTGCACTAATCCAAGGGCTATTTTCAAAGTCCTCAATTGACATCAAGCCACCTTGAATACCGACCTCGAAATTTTCGGTATCCAATACATCATCGAGTACTTCGCGGCGCTCAACATCGGCTTTAACTCCAACGGTATTTGATTGGCTAGCTTCAGCTGAAAGTGCAATGGCGCTATAGCCCATGCCTAAAGTGACGATACTTAGGGTTAAACAAGATTTAATTGCGTTTTTTACCATGGTATTAATGCTTATTTTTGTTGTTATCGCTGTTTTCATCATTGCCTTCATTATTCCCATGCCCATTAGAAAAAGACGCTAAAGCCGACTTTCCAAGATTGAAGTTGTTCATTTTCATCTCTGTCGGTTAAGGCCAACGAGAGTTTATATTCGGCGCGTAAGATAAAGTTACGTGCGAGATGGTATTTAACCCCAGCCGCTGCACTCATTAAGGTGCTTTGACGTGATTCAGAATCCGCGATAACACTGTGAGGCTTAGTGTTGATAATGCCGCCACCTATGCCAATGTAAGGGACCAAGGTAAATTCAGGAAAAGGATGGCTGTAAAGCATGGCTTCAAATAAGTCACTATCAGAAATGCTACCTAAGGCTTTACCTGCAGATATTTCAGCACTAAAAACAGGGGTGAAAACATAGCCTAAGTGCACGTTATAAAAGTTAGCGCCTTCAAGGTCGCCATACATTACGCCCGATTCCCAGTCTCTTTGCATAAAGGCTTCAGTGCCAATGACATGCTGGTTAACCGCTTCACCATGTTGGCTGAGTCCGCGTAAGTCATCTTCATGAAACCAACCTTCAATGCCACGCTTATCACGGACTTTGAGCCAAGATGTTCGTTTGAGTAGTACACTGACCTGTTCATGTTGCTCAACAACATGTACGACGGGATAGCCTGCACTTGGGCCTGAATGAAGCTCAACAAAGGGAACATCAATGGTTAACTGCGCCGCCGAGGATTCAGCGTGAGCAAGGTTGGAGTTCAATAACGTTAAACAGAGTAATGTACCTGCCAACATGAATTTGAATGGGCAGGCGAAATTAAACATAGTTTCCTTTTTGTAACATCATCAGTCCTTGTTTATTGTTGTTTTTATTTGGCTTTTAACTTTGTTGTTATCAAGGTTTTTCTTATCAAGCCGTCTCTTACCAAGGTTGCTCTTATTATGGCGGCTGTTATCAAAAGTCTTTTCGACTAATCTTGAGCGTAAAAAGGGGTGTTGTAATACTGAGCCCCAATATCTATCCATTCGCTTAATAATTTAAGTTCGTCGGCTGTCAGCATATTTTGATGGGTTTCATCATTCATGGTATTAAAAAACCTGCTACTGGCTCTGGCACCATTAGTCGAGATAATTGCTGGTACATTCACTGTGGTTAATACAGGAATTGGATTACCTTCGGCATCGAGTATCAATTCACCATCGGCATCCAGTTGATAAACCACGTTACCATCGGCATCTAGCACTTCGACTAGTTTGTCGATAACGATCCCATCCACTTCTTCTTGTTCGACATCATTAAAAAATAACTCACGATAACTCGTTAGGTGAGCGATTTGATCTATTGATGGAGCTGCAATCAATTCAAGCTGACCAGCTGGCACCTGGGCAAGGTTATTATCATCGACATTGCTATGGCACACGGTGCAAGTGTTATCCGCAAGGACCTCTAAGGTGTCTTCGTCTATGGCTAAACGAGGTAAATCCCAAAGGGGCTGAATATGTTCTTCATAGTTGATTTGAATGCGGCAATATGGGGTCCAATTATTAAAACATTCACTGCCATTTGGTGCAGGGGTTGTTAAGTTTTCATAACTCAGATTCATACTCGGGTTTGGCGCTGAGATAGCTGGATTAGTCCAAATATCATCGTAACGTAGGCTCGCCGATAGCTCTGCAATGCCATTGACCATGGCATCGGCCTGCGCCATGGTTTGACCTTGTATTGGAATAATATTGCTGCTGGCATTAGGGTATGCAGAGCCACCAATCGCCCCTGTGTTAATGCTGTCTGCTTGGGCATCATAACGGCCATGAGGTAATTGGCTGTTAGCCGTGTGACAACCCATACATTGCAGGGTTTCACCGGCTTGTAAACTTATCCATTGGCTGTGGCGACCACCAATGCGTTGGCCGTTGCTATCTAAGACACTGATGGCCAATGGCACATTTGCAGGGACTTTAATTTTCACTGAGCCGTCTGGCTGAATTGGGGTGTAGCCAATAACTTCGCGCATTAATTGATTTCGGCTGCGGCCAAAATCGGTATTGGCAATATCTCGAACTTCATCAGGTGGCATAGGTACGCCGCGGACGACTTTTAAAAAGCGCGCTGGTAATTCACTGGCTGGGGTTAATGAAGGATCGCTTAATCGACTAATACCGCCTTGATTACTGCTGCTGTCTTGACCATCAAAATCATATACGCTGCGAATGTGAATTGCCGCAGCGAGTTCTTGGTGCAACTGTGGATCAAGTTCATTACCAACCACTTGATCGGCGATAAAGGCTTTAGGTTGCGATGAAGGCTGCATCACTAACGCTTCAGTAATCACTTTACCTTCTTCGCTATTGGCGACTAACTGCTGAGTACCGTCGGCATCGTTAAGTAGCCAAAGCTCATATAAGGGATCGGCAAGTGTTAAGGTTTGATCCAGTAACTGTTCATCAGTTAATTGACCACATGCACGGATTTGTTCTTCAACAACAACCCGACAAAGATCCCAACTCAATAAATAACGTTGGCTGTTATCAGGTAATGGATATAAATGAGTTAAGCGCCCAGAAGGAGATAGCGCGTCTGCGAAGTTAAATTTAAAATCAAAACTGAGCGGTAAATCGCTTATGGCATTGTTAGTTGTGTTGTCGGTTTCGCCCGATACCGCAGTGGCTTGCTGGTTATCAATATACTCATCGATATTGATTGTCACAGGCCTTTTTTGATAACTCATTTCATCCTGTGATGACAGCAGCATTAGTATATTGCCATTTGGTAATTGCTGCGGTTTAACAAACTCAATTTGTTCATCTTGCTCATCGAGAGTCATTTGATGAGAATGCCAGCCGAACATTAATTCATTCTCAGTGCCATCTGGATTCATTTTGTAGAGGTTAATACCATGGTCGCTACCCATGTCATCCCAACGGCTATAGAGGATTTGTCCATCTTGCAATACCAGTGGGTAGAAATCATGACTAAGATTGAAGGTCAGTTGCTCAATACCGCTACCATCATCGTTCATTAAATGGATGTTGAACGTTTCGTTATCGCGGCTTTCATCGAGAGCGGTGTATTGCGGTTTACCTTCATCGAGCAAAATGGCTCGTGATAAGCGCTGGCGGGTTGAGGCAAATATAATCCGTCCATCAGGGAGAAAGGATGCCATCAAGTCATCACCTTGTTCGGCAGTCGTATCACTGTCTATTAATCGGGTCAGTGATTGGTCAGATAATTGGTAACGCCATATATTCCAACTTGGTTGTTCATCTTCGTCGGTATCAGCAATTTCTGGCGCGCGAATAGAGACTAAAAATTGTTGACCATCATCAGAGACTGATAAATCACGAATATCTATGCGTTGGATAGTGTCAGGGTCTTCGGTGATTAAATCGGCAAAAAGTTCGGCGGTGATATTGGTAACGGGTGAGTCAGTAAACGCATTTCGTTTTACAAATAATTGTGCGCCAGGATTAAATTGGCTTGGGTTTCTACTTTGAAAACTAGCGGATTCTGGGTTGTCATCACTGGGCTGGGTAATGAGATCGCGCTGAATGTAAACCACAGGGTATTCAACTAAAACAGGATCAGGCTGTTCATCCTTAAGCGCGGTATCCGTGTTACAACCGCTAACAAGAAGAAACGCCATTAATGCTTGATAACTAAAAGCTTTATAGCCTAAAACTTTATTGTCAAAAGTTTTACGGCCTAATCCCTTTAAGCCGAAAAATGGCTTCATTTATTACCCTTAATATATAATTGTTATTATTGTTATCGTTACATGGTTAAAACGTAATAACTCTTGACATTATTGCCGCCTAGTCTCAGTGTTTCAATACTTTTTAATAAAAATTATTTTGCCAAGTAAAAAATAAAGTTAACAAAAATAAAAACAACAAGCTTTATGATTCCCGAAATACTTATCATTGTCTGCGTTTTTATAACTCTGCCGCTTAAGGCGTTTGTTGGCTGAAATAACGACAAGGAGACAGTATGAAGAGGCAACTTTGTACGGTGAAAAGTCAACGATTTTCAAATAAATTCAATGTGCTAAGAACGCAATTAACACTGAATAAAACCCGAGCCTTTTTGCATAAATTAACACTAGGTTCAATAATTGTTTTTGCTCCTTTGTCTCATGCTGGGACGTTAGAGCAAGCAAAGCAGTTACATGATCGTATCGCCGGTGTTCCCGCATCTGAACAAACCCTCAATGATATAGCGCAATTACTCGACGATAGTAAACCGATAGAAGCGGCTTATTTAGCAATGGAAACCCCAGCTTTTTATTCCACGACTTTAAAATTGTTCGCCACCCCCTGGACTAATATCGATCAAGACAGTTTTGCACCACTAAATGATTACAGTGCAACTGTAATTGGTGCGGTACGAGATGACGTTGATTTCAGGCAGGTACTGCAAGCCGATATGGTGTATGTGGGGAAGAACAGCCTTAATTTACCAGCCTATAGCACCAGTAATAACCAACATTACCAATCATTAGAAGATCAGTTTATTGATTTAAAAGATGGCTTGGAGCGAACCAGTCAGTCTAGCTTAAATGGTTTGCCAAGTGATGCTACAGCAGGCGTTCTAACCAGTAGAGCGGCTGCCAAAGCATTCTTTTATTTAGGTACAAACAGAGCCATGGTGCGTTTTACCTTAATGAATCATTTGTGCACTGATTTAGAGCCCCTAAAAGATAATACCCGTTCACCCGATAGAATTCGCCAAGATGTTAGCCGCAGCCCTGGTGGCGATAGTCGCTTATTTATCAATAACTGTTTAGGTTGCCACAGTGGCATGGATCCATTAGCTCAAGCGTTTGCATTTTATCAATATGATTTTAACCTTGAAGCCGATCCGGTTGGTGATAATGGGGCTATTGCTTACAACCAAAGTGGCCAAGTTGATCCCGATACAGGCACCAGGGTGCAAGGTAAATACCATATTAACTCGACCAGTTTCCCTTACGGTTATGTCACTGAAGATGATGAATGGCATAACTATTGGCGTGAGGGGGTTAACCAAAAGCTTGGCTGGGATGAAACCCTTGAAGGTAAAGGCTTTGGTGCTAAGTCATTAGGTGAGGAGTTTGCTAATAGCCAAGCTTTCGCTCAATGCCAAGTAAAGAAAGTATTTAAAACCGTGTGCTTACGAGATGCAGAGTCCAGTGAGGATATTAACCAAATTGCGGCGACCACTGAGTCTTTTCAACAAAACTCATATCAACTTAAGCGTGTATTCGCTGAAGTTGGCAACTACTGCATGGGAGAGTAACGGTGAAATTATCTCAAAAAACCTTATCTAGCCTCTCGGTGCTGAGTTTATGTTTAACCCTCACGGCATGTGGCGGCGGTGACGTAGAAAGTAATCCGCCTCAACAGCAAGAACCAGACTCTGGCGTGTATACCGGTCCTGCACCTGCCACTGAAGACATTCAAAAATATAAAGTCTCATTGTGGGACAATATCTCAACTCAAAATCGCTGTGGAGCCTGTCATACTGAAGGAAATCAAGCGCCATATTTTGCCAGTCGAGAAGACGTTAACGACGCGTATGCTGCGACTAATCCGCTGGTTGATTTAACTGATCCTGCTTCATCTCGCTTAGTTGAAAAAGTGGCTGGTGGCCATAATTGTTGGCTAGACAGTGATAGTGCCTGTGGTGAAACCATGACTTCGTGGATCAAATTGTGGTCAGATGAACGGGTCAGTAGCGCCAATACAATTGAGTTAACTGCGCCAGTCATTCGAGAGCCAGGTTCAAGCAAAAGTTTCCCAGATGACAGTGCGCTATTTAGCCAACATGTTTACCCCATTGTTAGTCAGTACTGCGTTGATTGTCATAACGAAGGAGCGACTTTTGCTCAGTCACCTTTCTTTGCAAGTAACGATATAACTCAAGCTTACGAGTCGGCTAAAAATGTCATCAACATCGATGAGCCATCTCAGTCTAGATTAGTGGTTCGTTTAGGCAGTGAGTTTCATAACTGTTGGACAAATTGCCAAGAAAATAGCAATGAAATGCTTGCTGCAGTTACAGCGATGAGTGATGCAATTGCTGTCGATGAAATTTCACCAGAAATGGTGGTGTCTAAATCACTACGATTAACGGATGGTATTACCGCTTCAAGTGGTGGTCGATTTGAAACGGATGTCATTGCCTTATACCAGTTCAAAACTGGCGAGGGTTCTACTGCATACGATACCTCTGGTATCGCGCCAGAAGCGAATTTATCGCTGACGGGTGATGTTGAATGGCTCGGCAGTTGGGGCTTATCTTTTACTAATGGTAAAGCGCAGGCCAGTACCGCCAACAGTAAGAAACTCCATGATTTAATAACCTCTACTGGTGAGTTTTCAGTTGAAGCTTGGGTAACACCAAATAATGTCACCCAAGAAGGGCCTGCAAGAATCGTCACTTATTCAGCAGGTGATGATGCACGTAACTTCACATTAGGCCAGAGCCAATATAACTATGACTTTATGCTGCGCACTGAAGCTTCAAGCACCAATGGCGAACCAGCCTTAAGTACGCCAAATGCCGATGAAGTGTTGCAAGCGACACTGCAGCATGTGGTATTAACTTATAACGCTACAGAAGGGCGAAAAATTTACGTCAATGGCAACTTAATTGAAGTGGCTGATGAAGATATTGCGCCGTTGGCATCTTGGGATGACAGCTTTGCGTTGATTTTAGGACGAGAGGCTTCAAACCAACATGTCTGGCAGGGTGATATTCGTTTGTTGGCGATTTATAACCGCGTACTAGAGCAAGAACAAATCAGCCAGAACTATGATGTTGGTGTAGGTGAGAAATTCTTCTTGCTGTTCTCGGTAAGTCATTTAATTGATTTACCCAATACCTATGTGATGTTTGAAGTCAGCCAATTTGATAATTACAGCTATTTATTTACTGGCGCTTCATTGGTGAATATCGATGGTACGCCAGTGGCTGAAGCATTTGATATGCGTTCAGTTCGTATCGGGATTAATGGTAAAGAAAGTGCCCAAGGACAAGCTTATTCCAACGTCGATTTAGCCATTGAAAGCGGTCAGGCGTTAGCTGAACCTATGTCGCTGTCTGCATTAGGCACTATTATTGGTCTCGAAAAAGGTGCCAGTCAGGATGAGTTTTTCCTCACTTTTGAGCAAATCGGTGAACATGAAAATGTGGTTGTGCCTGGCGTGATAATCACACCTGATGAGTTACCCGCAAGTACTGAAACCGCGCAAATAGGCTTAAGAAACTTTGCTGAAATTAACCACTCAATGAGTGAGTTAACTGGTGTACCTCAGCAAACAACCAAAGTGTTTGATACCTATGCACTAGTAAAAAGCCAACTGCCGAGTGTCGAAAATATCGATACCTTTATTTCTGCACAGCAAATGGGGGTGACGCAACTGGCAATTGCCTATTGCGATGTCGCCATTGATGACGATAGCTTACGCAGCGCTTGGTTCCCTGATATTGACTTCACGCAAGAGCCAAACGTGGCATTAAGCAGCGCAGAAAGACCTAACTTGCTCAACCCGTTAATTGGTCAACTTATGCCGCTGAATTTATCGAGTCAGCCTGATGCTAACTTGGTTTATAACGAGCTGGATTCACTAGTCAGTAATTTGTCTGTGTGTGGCACAAACTGTAATGCAGAGCGAACCCAAACTATTGCTAAAGCCTCATGTGCAGCAGTGTTGGCAAGTGCTGTGATGTTGATTCAATAGGAGCGTAATGATGATAAAAATACCCACACAGATCACCACGTTTCCAATATTGAATATCGACAATCAAGCGGCGGTAAAAAAGAGTTTAAAAGGACTTCAACATGACTAAACGTACTCATCTTCACCCTGACAGTCCTTTATTGTTTTCCGATCATCGTAAACCCATGACTCGGCGTGAGTTTATCTCAACGGGCCTGGCAAAAGGTGGCCAAGCGGTCGCGGGTTTATCATTAATGAGCATGTTTGCTAACCCAAACCAAGCCAATGCTGCGTTGTCTTCTGACCTAGAAGCACTGCGAGACTCATGCGGTATTAGCGTACAAGGGGCGGGTAAAATTCCGTTTATTAGTTTCGATTTAGCGGGCGGCGCCAATATTGCTGGCTCAAATGTGCTGGTTGGTGGCGCAGGTGGTCAGCAAGATTTCTTATCGACAGCTGGCTATAACAAGCTGGGTTTACCTGGTGATATGGCACCATCGATTGCAAACCCTGATGTTGGTATGTCTGATTTTATTAACACTGATTTAGGGCTCGCGTTCCACTCTGATTCAGCGTTTTTACGTGGCATATTGGAAAAGGTTTCAGCCGATACCGCATCACGGATTAATGGTGCGGTGATCCCTTGTCGTTCTGATAACGATACAGGTAATAACCCACATAATCCTATGTATGCTATTGCGGCGGCTGGTGCTAATGGCTCGCTGATGCCACTCATTGGCTCGCGCAGCACTGACTCTGGTGGCAACTCAATGGCAGCGGCTAATTTTGTCGATTTGAGTATGCGCCCAACTAAAATCGATCGACCGTCTGATGTGACTGGGCTTGTGGATGTGGGGGATTTGTTTAACTTATTATCTCAGCGCGATGCCGTAACGGTAATGGAAAGCATCCAGCGCATTAGCGCCCAGAAAATGGCCTCGGTGAACACTCAAGTGACTCGTGATGATGTGATTAAAGACTTAGTCAATTGTGGCTATGTGAAAAGTGCTGATTTAGCCGATCGCTTTGGTGATCCATCGACGCTTAATCCTGTGTTAGATCCTGACATTGTGGGCCCAAGCGGTATCTTTACCATTAATGAATTTGATTCAGAATCAGAGTTCCAAAAAACCGCTTCTATTATGAAACTGGTGGTTAATGGATTCTCTGGTGCTGGCACTGTCACTATGGGTGGTTTTGACTATCACACGGGTGAGCGTGGTACAGGTGAGTTACGAGATTTACGCGCAGGGCGTTGTATGGGCGCATGTTTGGAATATGCCGCTCGTCGCAATCAACCTTTGATGATGTATGTATTCAGTGATGGCTCGGTTGCTAGTAATGGCCGCATCGATGACTCAATGGAAGGACGAGGCAAGGGCGAATGGACGGGAGATAACTCGTCAACAGGTGCATCTTTCTTCTTGGTGTATAACCCTGCGGGTAAGCCACAATTAATGGGCGCAAGTGCCGATCAAATGGCACAAAACCAACAAATCGGCTTTATGCGCTCTGATGCCTCAGTGGATACCGCATCAGCCCCATCGGCAAATAACGTGAACTTGCTGGTGGATACGGTGTTGCTTAACTACATGGCACTGCATGGTGAACAAGGCCAGTTCAATATGGTGGCACCAAGACAAGGTTTGGGCAACAGTGCGATGTTAGATTCGCTAACAGCGTTTCAACCGATAGTTTGATTAAAATATCGGTTTATTTTGCTGGTTAAATTGAAAAGCTCAGAGGTATTCTCTGAGCTTTTTTGTTTTTTAATCATTGTGATGGTTGTTTAACTGCCAACTAATTCGGTATTTTCTAGGTTTAAAATCTTAATCCAAAAGAACTTTGTAGATGAAGCAATGATATAGACCTTCATCACAATTGATCAGTTCCAAATATAGATACTCGTTTATCCAACAGGACTCTGATAGAGTGCTTACTAATCAATAGCTTTGCTTTAGTAAAGTTTAAGTATTTGGTTTATTAAATGTGCATGCGCACAATACAAATATTAGGTTATTATGAATATTATTTATACGTTTATAAAAAGGTTTTTTGCCTTTATTTGTTTTCTTTGGATTTCTGGCTGTGCGACACATTATGAGCCTATTATTGTCCCTGAATATTCTGGCTCTGTAAAAATCCAATCTTCTTCGGCTACTATATCTACAACCACGGAAATACCCGCTGGTGATTATTTAGTAGCTGATAGCCAAGTATTTCTTTCTGGTAGAAGTAATTTATCAAACCATTTTGGTATATTGGGAATCTTAGTCGATCAATTAAGTAATTCAGTTTCATTTGACAATGAAAATGAAACATTGAGTGTAAAGTTTGATGAAGTATTAACAGATATTATCCAAAATCAGGTTTTTGATAGAGAACTTAAGATTGTAAATGATACAGAGTCACCAAATTTAATTCTGTTACCATCAGCTAAGCTTATCTTAGATTCTGATAATTTAGCTCAAATTGAATTTAGACTTACAGTTAGAATTATTGATCCAATATCGGATATTCAATCGACTAAAGATTATTATTTTTTTAATGGCAAATCACTCCCTATATCAGGTGAGAATAGCTGGTCATCGGATAATGCGTCCAATCTGATTAACTACTCCCAATTTGCTCTTGAAAAATTAATTAACTCAGCTTCTTTTGATTTATTTGGTAATCATAAAGATTATTCTGATAAGAAATTACGTAAATATGTATATCTAAAATTCCCTTATTCTGAAAAACCTTTGAAAGTTGTTTTGCTAAATGAGCTTGATGATTATGTGGTTGTCTCTCATGAAAATAATGGTGTAATGGTGCAGTCGACGGTTCTCGTTGTAACAAAAGATCTATTAAGTCGCAAATAACCTGACTGATATTTTTTGAATAAGAAAATAAAATAAGTAGGTGCTGAAAATATGTTGGGTGAGAGAAAATAAGTGGATCCTTATAACGCTCCCCCAGCACCTACCATTAATCCATTACTTATCTAGTCCTGTTGCAGTCCCTCTGATACATGTAACGTCTGTTGATTATCAATAATAATCGCTTCATATTCTGGTAGTTGGTTAATTAGCGCCATGCCTTCTTGTAAGCCTTTTACAAATACGGCTGTTGATAGGGCATCAACGTAAGTTGAGTTTTTACCAATGATGGATACGCTGACCACTTTTCTGGCCGAGTCGCCGGTTTTAGGATTAATGATGTGGTGGTAGCGCACGCCATCTTCGATGAAATAACGCTCGTAATCACCTGATGTTGAAATTGACTCGTTAGCCAGTGGTAATTGCACCGCTGTTTTTTCAGCGGCTCTAGGGTGCTTAATACCGACAAACCATGGGCGGCCGCGTCTGTCACCGAGCAGTCCTGTATCACCACCTGCGCTGACTAAGGCGTGCTTAATACCTGCAGCTTGTAAAATGGCTAAGCATTGCTTAACGGCATGTCCTTTAGCTATTCCGCCTAAATCAATCCGTACATCTTGGTTTTTAAAACGAACACTAGATTGTGATTTGTCTAAGGTTACTGCGCGGTAATCTATAGCTTCGAGGGCTTGGTTTATCTCGGGTTTCGCTGGCTTTTGTCCTTGGCGGTAATCGTATTGATAACCAATTGAGGCGTAAGTGATATCAAATGTACCGTTTGTCAGCTCAGCAATCTTGTGTGAATCAAGCAGCAAATCAAACAGTTCTTGATTAATGACAACTGCCTCTTTCCCTGCCAGTTGGTTGATTTTGCTTAATTCGCTGTCTGCTTTATAAGGACTCATTAATCGGTCGATGCGATGCATTTCTTGTTCGACAGCGATGATGAGGTTATCTGCAGTTTGTTTTTCATTTGACTCTGTATTCTTCTCTGCTTCTGAAAGCCAAAATTCAACATGAGCTTGGGTCCCCATGACTTCAAAGCTCTTTTGATGCCACTGCGCAGTGACTTGAGTGGATAAGATTAGGCCAACAAAACACAGTGAGATTAATGAGAAAGGCTTAAACATGGGTAATGACTTATTGTTGAATTATTTTTATAGCCAATAGGGTACTGAGTTATGGGTTATTAATCTAGATTGATTTATGCCAAATAACAGCCAATAAAAAACGCACTCGATTGAGTGCGCTTTTTCGATGTCGGTGCTAAGTCGAAGACCTAACTCAAAGACCTAAGCCAGATACCTTAAGTCAGCGACTAATTCAAATAATTGATTAGTGACGGAACATCGCAGAAATAGACTCTTCATTGCTAACACGACGGATCGCTTCAGCAAGTACTGCTGACATTGTTAGCTGAGTTACCTTTTCAAGTTTAGCGATCTCAGGGCTTAATGGCACAGTATCGGTAACGATAACTTCATCGATAACTGATTCAGCGATATTTTTCGCAGCATTGCCAGAAAATACCGGGTGAGTTGCATAAGCGAATACACGGTTAGCACCATGTTCTTTTAACGCTTCTGCCGCTTTACATAAAGTACCACCAGTATCGATCATGTCATCAACAATAATACAGTCACGGCCTTGAACATCACCAATGATATGCATTACTTGAGCTACGTTCGCTTGTGGGCGACGCTTATCAATAATAGCTAAGTCAGAATCATCAAGTAGTTTAGCTACAGCGCGAGCACGAACTACACCACCAATGTCTGGAGAAACAACAACTGGGTTATCAAGTTGCTTGCCTAACATATCTTCTAGCAGTACTGGGCTACCGAAAACGTTATCAACAGGCACATCAAAGAAACCTTGAATTTGCTCAGCGTGAAGATCGCAAGTTAATACGCGGTCAACCCCAACACTTGATAAGAAGTCTGCAACAACTTTAGCAGTAATAGGTACACGAGCACTACGAACACGACGATCTTGACGAGCGTAACCGAAGTATGGAATTACTGCGGTAATACGACCAGCAGATGCACGGCGAAGCGCATCAACCATAACGATAAGTTCCATCAGGTTGTCGTTGGTCGGTGCACAAGTCGATTGGATGATGAATACATCAGCACCACGTACGTTCTCATTGATTTGAACACTGATTTCACCGTCGCTGAAACGGCCTACTACTGCATCGCCAAGTTTGCAAAATAAACGGTCGGCTATTTTTTTGGCTAGTTTAGGGGTAGCGTTACCAGCAAAGAGCTTGATATCGGGCACTTTATGAACCTCAGGTGTTGGCTTTAAGTTAGTGGCTAAAAATGTGACTTAAGGATGTTGTCATCAATAAGCAAAAAACATTTCTAGAAGGTATTTGTTAATCTTGGTTTAAACGTGTCATCAAAGGTGACAGGTTTAAGCCTTTAGCAACAAAGCCGCTCATGGTCGTTGGCAGGTGTGCCAACGCGTCTAGCGCCGATTGTTGCTGTTCGAATTCACCGAAGACGCATGCGCCAGTTCCGGTCATTCTTGACGGCGCATATTCTACCAGCCAGCTTAAGGCATTGGCAACTTGGGGGTGCTTTTCTGTGACAAGCTTTTGGCAATCATTTGACCAATTTTGCTGCATTAAAGTATCGATTGCTAATTTAGGTGTATCGCGAGTTAAGTCTGGCGCTTGGAAAATTGCTTGGGTTGACACATGGACTTCAGGCACTATGACTAGGTAGTACAACTCTGCTGGTTGCACTGCAATAAGCTGTTCACCAACACCTTCAGCGAAAGCAGCAAAACCATTAATAAAAACAGGGACATCCGCGCCAAGTTCTAGGCCGATTTTTGCTAGGGTTGCATGGGGTAAATCAAGCCCCCACAACTTATTTAATGCCACTAATGTGGTGGCCGCATCAGATGAACCACCACCTAAACCGCCACCCATAGGCAAGTTTTTACGTAACCAAATTTGTGCGCCGCCCTGATAATTGCAATATTCTTGTAAAGATTTTGCGGCCTTTAGAATTAAGTTATCTTTTTCTGCGACAACTTTTGATAATTCTGAATGCAAGCTTATTTGTTTCGACTCAGTCGTCTGAAAATCTAAATAGTCACATTGGTCAATAAACTGAAACAGGGTTTGAAGCTCGTGGTAACCATCGGCTCGTTGGCCGGTAATATGCAAAAATAAATTGAGCTTTGCAGGAGCTGGCCATTCAGTGGAGATTGCCAAATTGTCTTTATTTGTTGTCATGTAAAAGCCATTCAAGTGGTTTTGTCATTTTGAGTCGAAGTGCCTATATAAGTACTTATATAACAGCGCATCATCAATAGCCGATAAACCAATATCGATTAGTTATTGGTTTGTGCTAGATTGGTTGTTAGCGCTTGCCATTGATTTATCTGTATTTTTATTTGTACATCAGCGCGATTGATTTGCAGTAATCTGGGCAGCTTAGCACCGCTTTGTTGCTGATAACTCATAAAGCTTACCAGCCAATCCCCGCCATTATCAGCACTGCTAAAACGTTTGATGCTGCCATCTGGATTATATTCTAGCACTTCATCATCAGGGGCGACTTGACCTGTGATCCAAAGCGGTAATTTATTAATGGGAATGGTCATGCCGCTGACGCGGTAGATTAGCCGCTCAGGGTTGTTGTCTGTGTAAGTTTTATCTTGAATGTCTAAACTGGCTAGGCCATTTTCAGACTTAAGTGACAATACAGTTGTGCCAATCATGGTGGTAAGGGTCAATTCATCGCGATCATATTGGCTGCTTTGATCGTGCAACCAAAATAAGTTGGTGCTAAATTTATCGCTGCTAGAACGAAAAGCCAGTTTACCTTGTAATTCCCATGCTTGGGCGTCACTGGGGTGCTTTACCTGTGTTTCTGAAAGCGTGTGCGGCGGACGAATAGAACAAGCCGTTAACAATAAACAGCTCATTAACAGTAAGTGTTTTAGGTAAGTTGTTAAAATTCGCAAAGGGACTCACTGGGATAAAAAAGCGATAAGGCATGATACTGGGCAATAAGCTGATTGTAAAAATGCTTTTATAAATAAAACTGATTTGATTAATTATTACTCCTATACTAGACAATATTAGCTAATGTAGATATACATAGCCCTGTTTTTCTTGGTGTATTTTGTCAAATGATGGATGATTTTGTTAACAAGATAGAATTATTAGAAAAAAAATAGATAATTATTCCGTTTTGTTAAGCCAATTGTGTTTTTAGTTTTACCAATTAAGTAGAATGACCTAATTAATGATCCTGCGAAGAACTTAAAACGAGTCACATGAGCCTAGTAGCAATCGGAATAAATCATAAAACCGCCACGGTCGATCTTCGAGAGAAAGTCGCCTTTTCACCGGATAAGATTCACGATGCGATGAAGAGTCTAGCTAGTCGAACTAGCTCGGGTGAATCCGTGATCGTGTCAACCTGTAACCGTACAGAACTTTATTGCAACAACGGCACTAAAGAAGACATAATCGAATGGCTAGAGGATTATCACAATCTTAGTCATGATGATCTCATGCCTTGTATTTATAGCTATGAGGATCAGGAATGCGTTAAACACTTAATGCGCGTGTCTTCAGGTCTAGATTCTCTAGTATTAGGTGAGCCACAAATTCTTGGGCAAGTTAAACAAGCCTTTGCGAAAGCTAAAGAGGCAGGCACAACGGCAGTTACTATTGACCGTTTGTTTCAAAACACCTTTTCAGTGGCTAAAAAAGTGCGTACTGAAACCGAAATTGGCGCCGCCGCGGTGTCAGTGGCGTTTGCCGCTGTCAGCATGGCCAAACATATTTTCTCATCACTAAGTACCACCAATGTATTATTGATTGGCGCTGGAGAAACCATTGAATTAGTTGCCAAGCATTTAAAAGACAATGAGGTTGCCGGTATTGTGGTGGCTAACCGAACGGTTGAGCGTGCACAGGCGATGTGTGAAGAGTTTGATGCAACGGCAATTACGCTGCAACAAATACCAGACTATCTACCTAAAGCCGATATCGTGATATCCTCTACCGCCAGTCCATTGCCTATATTAGGTAAGGGCATGGTCGAAAAGGCACTGAAACAACGTCGTCATCAACCCATGCTATTGGTTGATATTGCAGTTCCTCGTGATATAGAAGCAGAAGTTGGCGAATTAGACGATGCTTTCCTTTATACTGTGGACGATTTACACAGCATCATTGAACAGAACATGGCTTCACGTAAAGAAGCCGCCGAGCAGGCAGAAGTAATTGCCGATGAACAATCTCATATCTTTATGGAATGGGTGCGTTCGTTAGAGTCTGTAGACAGTATTCGAGAATACCGAAGCCAAAGTTTGGCAATTAAAGATGAATTAGTAGAGCGCGCCTTGAACAAATTAACTCAAGGTGGTGACAATGAACAAGTGATTTTAGAGCTAGCCAATAGGCTAACCAATCGCTTAATCCATGCACCGACACAAGCGTTAACTTCTGCTAGTCGTCAAGGGGACTTGAATACCTTAGGCCAATTACGTGTCACGCTTGGTTTGGATAAAAATTAAGGTAATAAAGCTAAATGAAAGAGTCGGTTATTCGCAAGCTGGAAGGCTTGCTTGAACGTAATGAAGAAGTATTGGCATTACTGAGTGATGCACAAGTTATTGCGGATCAAGACCGCTTTCGCGGCTTATCAAAAGAATATTCTCAGTTAGAAGATATTGTAAAAAGCTTTAAAGCGTTTCAAGAGGCTCAAGCCGATCTTGAGTCAGCGCAAGAAATGCTTACTGAAGATGACGCAGAAATGCGTGAAATGGCTCAAGAAGAAATTAAAGCAGCCAAAAAAGCCATTGCAGAACTTGAAGATGAATTACAAATCTTATTGCTTCCAAAAGATCCAAATGACGACCGTAATGCCTTCGTAGAAATCCGTGCCGGCGCCGGTGGTGATGAAGCCGCTATATTCGCGGGTGACTTATTCCGCATGTATTCACGTTTTTGTGAGTCGAATAAGTGGCAAATGGAAATCATGAACGCCAACGAAGGTGAGCATGGTGGCTTTAAAGAATTAATCGTTCACGTAACTGGTGAAGGCGTTTACGGTAAATTGAAATTTGAATCTGGCGGACACCGTGTTCAACGTGTACCAGAAACTGAATCCCAAGGTCGTGTACATACCTCAGCCGTTACCGTGGTTGTATTACCAGAAGTGCCAGAAGCAGAGCAGATTTCAATTAATCCAGCAGATTTAAAAGTCGATACCTTCCGCGCATCTGGCGCAGGTGGTCAGCACGTCAACAAAACCGATTCAGCCATTCGTATTACTCACGTACCGTCCGGTATTGTGGTGGAATGTCAGGATCAACGCTCGCAACATAAAAACCGTGCCCAAGCCATGAGTGTGCTTTCAGCGCGCTTACAAGCGGTTGAAGATGAAAAGCGTCGTAGCGAAGAAGAATCAACCCGCCGTAATCTAGTGGCAAGTGGTGACCGTTCTGAACGTATTCGAACTTACAACTTCCCACAAGGTCGTATGAGTGAGCACCGCATTAATTTAACGCTATACCGCTTAAATGAAATCATGGAAGGCGACTTAAACGCTATTATTGAGCCATTAATGCAAGAGGAACAAGCGGACTTGCTTGCTGCATTAGCTGACGACTAAGGAGTAACCTTGTCACAGTCTTCTTTCTCTACCATTGCGGAGTCTTTGCAATGGGCTTACAGTTTATTGGTCGATTCATCTGAATCGGCCAATATCGATGCAGAAGCCTTGCTTCTGCATTGCATCAATAAGCAGCGTAGCTTCATTTATACTTGGCCTGAAAAAGTCCTCACCACAGATCAATTCAAAGCTTATAAAGCCATGGTCGAAAAGCGCCAGCAAGGTGTGCCTGTGGCACATATTATTGGTGAACGTGAATTTTGGTCATTGCCATTTATTGTTAACGCCACCACCTTGATCCCGCGTCCTGATACTGAAATTTTAGTAGAAACAGCGTTAAATTTGCCTGTAGCGGAAACGGCTAAGGTACTGGATTTAGGTACGGGAACAGGCGCGATAGCATTGTCATTGGCATCTGAGCGACCACAATGGCAAGTCACAGCCGTTGATAAAGTCACTGATGCGGTAGAACTTGCTAAAGCCAACCGGCAAAACTTAAATCTCACTCAAGTTGAAATTTTACAATCAGATTGGTTTAGTGCAATTGAAGGCCGGCAATTTCAATTAATTGTCTCAAACCCTCCTTATATTGACGAAGCCGATGAGCATTTAGCCATGGGTGATGTGCGCTTTGAACCATCAAGTGCATTGACCGCAGGTGACGCAGGTTTTGCTGATTTATTTCATATCGCAACCTATGCGCGGGCTTACTTATCTGAAGGTGGCTATTTACTGCTGGAGCACGGCTTTGAACAGGCGCTGGTCGTAAGACAAAAGCTCATTGAACTTGGTTATGACAATGTCGCAACCGTGCGAGACTTTGGCAGTAATGACCGTTGCACCTTAGGTCAATGGAACAAGGTTTAAGCCACTTGCAACCGCCATTTTTTCGTTCGTTAATCATTGGCAGTGATCCATCGCGTTAATTGCCCAGTTAATACTGAGTTAGTTGCTGATTTACTCATGTAGTGACTGGCCTAATGGGGCGATTTTCACAACATTGCTAATAAGCCGCCAGATCGAGTAAACTAGCGGCCATTTTATCGGTAGCTCAAAGAGAAAAACAATAATGGAAACCTTTTACAGTTTATATCCAGCTGTTAAACACACGCACTTAACCTTCATCTTTTTAAGTGTGGTCTTTTTTGTCACTCGCTTTGTACTACACATGCGCAAGTCGCCAATCATGGATAAAAAGTTTGTTAAAGTTGCCCCTCATGTCATTGATACCTTCTTATTGTTATCAGGGCTAATCTTGTGCTTCATGATCAAACAATATCCATTTGTCGATGAGTGGATGACTGAAAAATTAATTGCAGTTTTAGCCTACATTGGATTGGGCGTTATGGCACTTAAAGGTAACCGTAACAATTTATTCAAAATCTTCGCCTTTTTAGGTGCTATCGGATGGCTCGTATTAGCTGCCAGGCTGGCTCATTTTAAACAAGTTGTATTAATGGGTTAATAGAGTTTAATGGCAAAACATCAAATGAAAGATGCAGTTAAGATCCCTGAAACTGCATTTGAAATAACACAACATCTTGGCTTTTCTCAAGAGAAGAAAGCGCTTTGGGCTTGGTATGAAATTGCCGGCTCAGTGATGAGCTTATATGTCGAAGATCAGCAACAGCGCTTTGAAGGTTTATTGCACTGGTTTTATGATGATTTAGGCTTTTGTGTGCGTGATGATTACTTTAGTGTTGATGCTGCCGATCTTGGTCGCTGCATTATGACCCGTCAAGGTAACAGCACCACCTTAGCCACGGTATTAATTTTACTGGCTAAGCAGCTTGATATTAGCTTAGAAGCGGTATTATTACCGGGGCACACCGTAGTGAGAAGCCATATAAATGATAATGTCATTTATATCGATCCGCTAACGGGGCAGCAATTAAGCCGCCACCAATTGCATATACTGGTGCGTGGTGAGTTAGGTAATTCGGCCATGCTTAAGCCTAAGTACTTAAAAACAGCCAGCCTAAAACGCTTAATAACTCGTATGTTACATGAGCTAAAAGCGGGTTGCATCGTAACCCAGAAATTTGAACAAGCGATGGAATGCTGCAATTTATTGCTGCAGTGGCATCCTGATGATGTGAGCTTAAATCGAGAGCGCGCTTTTATTGCCCAGCAACTGGGGTGCATTAAAGTGGCCATTTCAGATTTACAGCACTTTATCGACAGCAGTCCACACGACCCGGTGACGGAAATTGTCAAAATCCAGCTGAAAGAGTTAAGTCAACAACCACAGACTTATCACTAAGTGGTTAATATAATATTCAAATTCAGGCTCATTTATGAGCCTGAATTGTTTATCGCAAAGCAGTTAATCTGTCAGTAACTTCGCCAATTTAAAATAATAAGTACTTTAAAGTACATTCATAACAATAATAAATTCACTATGAAATGCATTTGCAAGGGAGCTTTTTCATGACCACCACACCCATGGTAACCAATGACGCAACAGCACTGGGATTACTTGCCGTCATTCTCGGCTTTGTTTTCTATACCAGTTCGTCAGCACACCCATTTTGGCAAAAATTCTATAAGTTTATCCCAGCCTTATTGCTGTGTTACTTCTTACCATCACTACTGAATACCTTTGGTATCGTCGATGGTGACACCTCAAAATTATATTATGTTGCCTCGCGTTACTTATTACCTGCTTGTTTGGTGTTATTGATTTTAAGTGTCGATTTAAAAGCGATTTTAAGTTTAGGCCCTAAAGCCATTGTGATGTTTTTAACCGGCACCGTGGGCATTGTGATTGGCGGTCCCATTGCGTTATTGATTATCTCAGCCATTAACCCTGACGTATTAGGCGGCAATGGCCCTGATGCAGTATGGCGCGGAATGACCACTCTTGCGGGCAGTTGGATTGGCGGCGGCGCTAACCAAGCCTCAATGAAAGAAATTTATGAAGTGGGCGGCGATATCTTTTCCGTGATGGTGACTGTAGATGTAATTGTCGCTAACCTGTGGATGGCAGTATTACTGCTGATGGCATCTCGTGCTAAAGAGATTGATGCTAAAACAGGCGCAGACACCACCGCCCTTGAAGCCCTTAAAGCCAAAGTTGAAAAGTACCATGCAGAAAATGCCCGTATACCTTCACTGCGTGACTTAATGCTGATTGTGGCCATAGGTTTTGGTGTTACCGGGTTAGCGCATTTTGCGGCAGACTTTTTAGGACCATTTTTTGAAGTTAATTACCCTTGGACTCAAGACTACAGCTTAACCTCCAAGTTCTTCTGGCTGGTTGTTATCGCCACTACTATTGGTTTAGCTTTATCCTTTAGTCCAGTAAAGCAGATAGAAGCTGCGGGCGCCTCGAAAGTGGCATCGGCATTTTTATATATCCTTGTTGCGACCATTGGTTTGCATATGGATGTATCCAAACTCGCTGATGAGCAAAACCTGTGGTATTTCGCCATTGGTATTATTTGGATGCTGGTACACGCAAGCTTTATGCTTATCGTGGCTAAAATTATTAAAGCGCCGCTGTTTTATATGGCGGTGGGCAGTCAGGCTAACGTTGGCGGCGCAGCGTCAGCCCCTGTGGTTGCAGCAGCGTTTCATCCAGCACTTGCGCCAGTTGGCGTATTGTTGGCGGTATTGGGCTATGCTGTAGGCACATATATGGCTTGGATGTGTGGCCAGTTACTGCAGATACTTGCGGTATAACATTATTTTTTAATGGGGTTAGCAGCGGCTAATCCCATGGTATTGATTAAAGAGAAATGACTATGGATCATAAAATCATTGGTTTAAATGAGCTAGAAATTGCGAATGATAAACCGTTTGTTTTATTTGGTGGCATGAATGTGCTTGAGTCTCGCGATCTAGCAATGAAAATTGCAGAGCATTACGTAGAAGTAACCCAAAAACTGGGTATTCCTTACGTATTTAAAGCGTCATTTGATAAAGCAAATCGCTCATCTGTGAACTCATATCGTGGTCCAGGTATGGAAGAAGGCTTGAAGATTTTCGAAGAGATTAAGTCGACCTTTAATGTACCTATTATCACCGATGTGCATGAAATTCATCAATGCCAGCCAGTGGCTGATGTGGTTGATATTATTCAGTTGCCAGCATTTTTAGCCCGTCAAACGGACCTAGTAGTTGCTATGGCAGCAACGGGTTCAATCATTAACGTGAAAAAGCCGCAATTCTTAGCGCCCCATGAAATGCGTCATATCATTAAGAAGTTTAATGAAGCCGGTAATGACAACATTATTCTGTGTGAACGTGGTTCAAGCTTTGGCTATAACAACCTAGTAGTGGATATGCTGGGTATGGATGAAATGAAGCAGTCTGGTTACCCAGTCATCTTTGATGCAACTCATGCACTGCAGCGCCCAGGTGGTCGTACTGATAGTGCAGGCGGACGCCGCGCTCAAGCAACCGAACTTGCTCGCAGTGGTATGGCATTAGGTTTAGCGGGTTTGTTCATTGAAGCGCATCCAGATCCTGATAATGCCAAATGTGATGGCCCATGTGCATTGCCACTTAACCAGCTTGAAAACTACTTAACTCAAATGAAAGCGGTAGATGATTTGGTCAAGTCGTTTGAACCAATTGATACCAGTAAGTAGATAAGAGATTCTTTAAAAGCCCTGAACTTTATGATTAAGTTTAGGGCTTTTTTGTGGGGTCAGTTTTAAGTTGAATTTTTTATTAGTTTTTGAGATTAGATCAAAGTCGTGGTGCTTCGCCCACACCAGACCAAAAGGGGAAAAGCGCTTGTTCCCCTTTTGGATATCCCCCAGCGCCCCTAACGAAAAATGCTGAAAAGCGCATAATTTTCGATGGGGATTGATCCAGCTTCTGACTTCGTTTGTAGACTGCTTCAGACTTATTCGAAAATGCTAACGCTTCCGATGGGCCATCCATGGCCCGACGAAAGCTAGCCTGACGTCCTGTCAGGCTCATGCTATTTTCTTCAAAGTCCTCAATTCAAATTGAATCTTCTAGCTAATTAGAACTAAGATCTTTCTAGTTCTTTATATTGTCACAAATGCAGTTAAATCGAAGAAATAATAATCCCAGTGTAGATGCAGCAGCGAGCTTCCAAAACATGGATGTTTTGGCAGAGCTTACAGGGACGTACTTGCAGCGTCTCGCAGTTGTATCTGCACATAAGCCTGCGGCAGGCAATAGATTAGATTGAAGATATGGTTTCCCGTAACTGTCCCAATATAAATTTAGTGCTCGTAAACGTTTTTACCCAACCCTAAATTATCCGATAGCAGCGCTCTAACAGTATAGATATTCTCCATTTACGAATTCAATCTTATATATCACTAAATAATTGATTATAAATTGAATTCAAAAGTGAAAGGCGGCATCATAGTTGAGAACACGGCTGAAACTGTTACATATTTTATTAAAGGTAGTAACTTGAAGTTAGATAGATGCGGACTTTGTTTAGAGAATAAAGAGCTTAAAAATAGTCATTTAATGCCAAAGGCTCTGTACAAAAAGCTAAAAGGCGCATTTGATGGTGATGATTTGGTATTAAACCAAAGTCACGACAAATCATCTGTATATACTGATTTCCAAATAACAGCACACTTTCTCTGTGCTGAGTGTGAATCACTGTTTTCTCGCCTAGGAGAGAACAGTGTTGTCTCAGAGTGTCACGGTGGCACTGATAAATTTCCTCTTCTACATCGAGTCAATGAAGCAAAGCACTTTGCAAATATTCGTGGTGAGAGGTGGTTTAACCCCATAAAGTGCAATTTTCCCAATACTGAAAGATACCTGTATTTTGCAGCAAGTATAATATGGCGTGCATCTGGATGGCCCGTAGCAAAAAATGCGAATCAAAAGTCACTTGGTGTTCATTACCAAGAAGAATTTCGTCGCTATCTTTTGGGGGATCAAGGTTTTCCAAAAAATGCATACCTTGCTGTTTATGTAGACTCTGACGAGGATATTGTACCGAAGATCTCTTTCCCAACATCATCAAAGAAATTAGGGTACCACCATCATATTTTCTACATACCGGGTATTAAATTTAGTTTAGTTGTGGGTAACGACGTTGGTGAAATCAGAAACTTGAGTTCAGTCGAGAACACTAAAGTATTTTTCGTATCTTACAGCTTTAAAAGTCACCCTGATTATCAACTTATGGTTGGGGAACTGATGCTCGAGTACAAGGCGAAGGGGCGTTTAGCTCGAGAAAAAAATGTATAACAACTATGACATCAAGAGTTAATTTTCCTAATCCCAAATAGACGAATTAGGGCTCTGTCGCTAAAATGTTTTTGTCCAGAAATATTTCAGAACTAAATCATTTACCTTCTATTAATGAGTTTACAAGCGAACATATTAAATGTTTGCAACAGCCAACATCGAAACTCTAAGCTAGAACAAATTACCAACAATCCGCTGCTCAGTTTGTGATACTTTATAGTCTTTAAAATAGTCATCAAATTAGTTCTCAGAACAATCCTCAAACCTCTGAATTATTGGGCATATATCTATGTGGATAGCACTTACTATTCTTGCCGCTTTTATGCAGTCTTGGCGCAATGCTTTTCAAAGTGAGCTGAGCCAGCAAGTGAAAGTCAGTGGTGTTACGCTGGCGCGGTTTATTTGGGCTGGGCCTATTGCTGCGATATATCTCTTCAGCCTCTATCAGCTGCAACCCAGTAGCTTACCGAGCTTTAATTATCAGTTCTATGGCTTTGTGATTGGGGCATCCTTGATGCAGATTTTAGCCACGGGTTTAATGGTTAAATTATTTCAATTAAAAACTTTGCGGTTGGCGCAGGGCTGGCGAAAAGTGAAGCACTGGTAGCGGCGATTTTAGGTGTGTTATTTTTTTGCACTAGTTTGAGCTTATTAGGCTGGGTCGGGGTTATTATTGGTGCTGTTGCTGTCATGCTTCTGAGTACGCAAAAAGGGGTTAAACGTTTATCGCTTAATACCATAGTACTGGGTATTAGTAGCGGTATTGCGTTTGCGTTTACTTCGCTATGGGTGCGAGAGGCGAGTTTGCTGTTAATTGTCGACTCCGCAGTTTCTGCTCCTATTCCTTTTACTCACCGCGCTGCTTGGGTGCTGCTGTCAGTGATTGGCTTGCAAACAATTATTCTAGTGACTTATCTAGTGATTAAAGACCGACTGACGTTATTGGCATTATGGCAGCGACCAAGGCTGACGATTTTGATCAGTGTTTGCAGTTGTATCGCATCCATTGGTTGGTTTAGCGCGATGTCATTGCAAGCGGTGCCTTATGTAAAAACCTTAGGCCAAATTGAAGTGTTTTTTACCATGCTCATCAGCGTTTTTTGGCTCAAACAAAAGATTAAGGTAAATGAAGTATTAGGGTTAGTGCTAATCGCAGTCGCCGCTATGTTGGTGATGTGGAGCTAAAGAGAGGCTTAGACTCATTTGACAATATTAATGCATTTTGATGACTTTAATATATGGCTTTTATCGTACTATATGGGCATATAAAACACTGAAAATACTTTCTGGGAGCGTTTTATGCGACAACTTGGCCTTAAAAAGGGTTTGCTTGTTAGCTGCACCACGACAGCGTTATTTTTTAGTCCAGCGCTATATAGTGAAATTATGGCTGCAGAAACAATCATTAACAGCACTTCTCCAGAACAACTTGCCATACCACAAGACAGTAAGAATGATTGGTTGCAATTAACCTCACTTGAATTGTTAAAAGGTGAAATCAAAACTCTTTATGACGGTAAGCTAGAATTTGATAGTGATGAACTCAATGTTGTTTATATTGATTGGGAAGATGTCAAAGAGTTGCAAAGTGCGGGCATTGTCAGCATTGGCTTTACAGACTTATCGACGCAGAGTGGTCGCTTACTGGTCAAAAATGGCATCGGCTATCTTGATGGTGAAGCGTTTGATAAATCTCAAATCTTAACCATTATTGCAGGGCTACAGTCTGAAGAAAATTATTGGTCTAGTAAGATTTCTTTAGGGGCCAACTTACGCTCAGGAAATACCAAGCAAATAGATTATAGTGCGATTGCTAAAACCGTTCGCCGCACCACAGAGTCGCGCTTTAATCTTGATTATATTGGTAACTATTCAAAGTCAGATAGCGAAGAAAAGATTAACAATAACCGTATGAATACCAACTTTGATTGGTTTATATCGAAGCAGTTTTATTTACGCCCGGTGTTTGCTGAAATATATACTGATAAATTTCTCAATATTGATTACAAACTCACCTTGGGGTCGGGTTTAGGTTATACCATCATCGATAACAATAAAACCGAGTGGAATATCAGTGGTGGTCCAGCCTATACCTACACTAAATTTGATAATGTTGAAGCGGGTGAAGACACTGACAGTAGTTCGGTAACCTTAGTGATTGAAACCGTTTATGATACTGAAATAACCAGTGATATCGATTTTGTCTCTTCGTATCGTGTTCAATACGGTGATGATAAGTCTGGCGGCTATACTCATCACGCCATTGCCACGATAGAAGTAGAGTTAACCGATATTTTTGATTTAGATTTATCGTTTATTTGGGATCATATTAACAAACCACAAGCAGGCTCAGATGGCGAGATCCCCAAACAAGATGACTATCAATTTGTGGTTGGCTTTGGTATCGACATTTAAGCGGTTAAAAATGACTTAATCAAAGACAGTTATTTATGGATTTTTTGTGCCCGCAATTGGGGCAAGGCAATAATGACTCACCAACTGACTTATCAATACTCCTAGTACCGCCCCTGCCAGTAAGTCACCTAAGTAATGGTAGTTTTGCCCTAATTGACCGATAAAAACGCTTACCATGGCTGTTAACCACAACCAGTAAAGCTTTGGGCTGTATTGCCAAAATAAACTGGCGAAGGCAAAGGTAAATAGCGCATGCCCTGAAGGAAACGAATGATAGCTTTGCGACAGTGAAAATGGCGCAAACATCTCCACGCCATGCTCAATCCAAGAGGGGTTATTATTAACCCAAGTTTCTGGCCAGGTGCGGCCGCTGATAATTTTAGCCCCAAAACGGACCATTGTGGCGCTAATAGCGACCAAGACAATGGGCTTAACTAAATGACTGAATGCGTTATTACGACCTAATAAGCCAATTAAAACAAGCACGCCTGCCAATACTTCTAAGGCTAATGGAGTATTTGCCAGTAGTTTAAATACTGAGGTTAATCCAAAGTCGCTTTGCTTACTATCATGTAAAAGCTGTGCCAAAGGTCGATCAATGTAGCTTACGCTTACCAGTATGGCGATAACGGCAACAAGGTAGAATAAACCGACTCGAGCACTAAACGGCAGGGCTTGAGGCTGTAATAAGGCTTTGGGGTGCAATAACATAAGTTTAGCGGCTTGTTTTTTCATAGCTATGGTTTTTCATCTATTGGGTTTATAGCGCACTTTCTAGCGCGGTTATTTCAGTTAGCATGCTTTGATTTATCGCAGCTGTTAAACCGTGATGGGCTGCGCGGGCTACCACGTAACCGTTAATTTGCAGTATCTCGGTTTTGCGATTGTGATGAATATCTTGATGCATAGACGAAAAGTTGTTGGCTGTGAGTTTAATTACCTGATTGATGATGGCAACAGAATCAAGCAGCGAAAGGTTAACCCCATCAGCTTTGGCGACCATGATGCACTCTTGCGTTATCGCCTCGATTTGCTGCTGAAATTGCGGCTGGGCCAATTCACCATTAGCACATTGGGCTAATGCCGTCAGTGGGTTAATGGCGCAATTAACCAGCAGCTTTTGCCACAAACTAGTGACGATATCATCGACTACCGACATATCTTCAACAGCAGCCAGTAATTGGTTTTGTATTGCTAAAGGCATTACTGGGCCAGATAAATGGCCAATAATGCTTTTACCTTTACCCGTATGGCGCACCTGCATCGGCGCCAGTTTTAACGCCGCTTGAGATGTCGTGCCTAAAGATAACCCCAGTTTAAGTTGAGGGTGTTGCTTTAGAAGGGCTAACACCTCTAAATGTGGCCCCATACCATTGTGTAGCAGCAGAATATGACAACTCTGTGGAATAAGCGCCAATATAGAAGCAATAGCATCAGTCACTTGATAAGCCTTTACGCAGACAATGACTAATTTAATATTGGCTAACGCAGCCTTGTTAAGCTGATTTATGTTCGCTTGGATACAGGGCTGATGCAAACTGTCACCGTTAAGAGTTTCAAGAGTGATTGTAGAGCAATCATCATGGCTTGTAGCGCCTACAGAGCGACTGCGTGTGAGTAGTAATGGCTGCTTGATTGCTGCTAACTGGCAGTACAGCAAGCTGCCAATAGCGCCAGCCCCAATAATCGCAATATCAGTCTGGTACACATGATTGTCGTTAACATGGTTGTCGTTAACATCAAAAACTGGCTTTTGGGTAGTGTTAAGGATATTGCGGTCGCTGTTAGTGCGCTGTGGCATGTGGTTTCTCTTGAGTGCTATAGGGCAGATTTGAGCGGTCCCTTTTTGAATAACTTTGCAGCTTGATATTTTCTAAACACAAATAGCAATAAGTAAAATAATACCACCCCAATTAAATCTGCAACTACATCAGCAACAGAGGCGCTACGATAGGGAATTTGTGACTGTACTAGCTCAATCAATATTGCATAGGCCGTCATGATTAAACCCATCCAGTACCATTTAGGCTTGAAGGCAAAATAAGCTAAAAACGTTAAGCCCAAAAAACTGACGGTATGGCCGACTTTATCCATATTAGAAAACGTCATTGGATAGTTAGGTTTAGAGAAAACCAAGTAACTGATGATGATGACAGCGAAAGCAAAAGCGGCGCTAAAAAACAATTTCATTTTCATGCTGTACATATCTTAGCTGGATGCAATGTCGTTTGAGTAAATCAATAATAAAAAAAGCAGCGTTCAAAGTCATTAAATTCCAACTATTAATTGTTTTCTCTTTAGTCTAGGCTTTGCCTACAGGCTTAGAGTGTTAAAATAACCCTAAATAATTTATTGGAGAATGACTATGCCATCTATGGATGTCGTATCAGAAGTTGACGAAGTTGAATTACGTAATGCCGTTGAAAACTCTCGCCGTGAATTGGCGGGACGATTTGATTTTCGCGGTAAAGATGCTGAAATCGAATACAAAGATCATGTGGTGACTTTAAAAGCCGAAGATGATTTCCAATGTCAGCAGTTGGTGGATATTTTACGCATTCAGCTTAGTAAGCGTAATGTTGACCCATCAGCCATGGATGTGGATGACAAGACGGTACATAGCGGTAAAACCTTCAGTCTAAAAGTGAAGTTTAAAGAAGGCATTGAAACACTTATCGCCAAAAAATTAGTCAAAGCGATTAAAGATAGCAAGCTTAAAGTGCAAGCCGCGATTCAAGGTGACTCGGTTCGAGTGACAGGTAAAAAGCGTGATGATTTACAAGCGGTCATGCGTTTAACTAAAGAAGCTGACTTAGGCCAGCCGTTCCAATTTAATAACTTTAGAGATTAAATTTCTGAAGCGTAAAATGCTGCTGCATTAAGTTGTGCTGCCGATAAGCCTCTTAATATAAAAAAGCCCAATGTAATTGGGCTTTTTTTATGCTGAATATCTTGTGATGAATTAAATAGATTAGTTTTTATCGGCCTCAGCTGACAGTATAGGCTCATCAGTTTGTTGATGTTTAACCGAGCTATAGCGTTGTAATAAACTAATTAAAATCAATACCGGAAAGCCAATTAAACTGGCGGCGATAAAGAAATTTACATAGCCAAAGGCATCAACATAAACCCCAGAAAACCCAGCGATAAACTTAGGGAATAGCAACATGATAGAGGAGAGTAGGGCATATTGAGTTGCGCTGTAACCGCTACTAGTTAGGCTTGATAAGTACGCAATAAATGCCGCAGTAGCAATACCAGCGCTGAAGTTATCCACTGAAATAGCAAAGGTCAAAAATGGCATGTTGTAGCCAATGTAAGCTTGCCAAGCAAATAACAGGTTAGTAATGGCCACTAATAATGCACCTAAGAAAAGGATCTTCATGGTGCCATAACGCACTAATAATACCCCGCCAAATGCTGCGCCAACTAAGGTCATGATTAAACCATAGACTTTACTAACAAAAGCAATTTCCTCTTTACTAAAGCCCATGTCGACATAGAACACATTGGCCATAATTCCCATAACAATGTCTGAGATGCGGTAGCAAGATATAAGTAATAAAATCAGTATCGCGGTTTTACCATATCGCTTAAAAAAGTCGATAAAGGGCAATACGCTGGCGCTATACAACCAAGCCAATGGCGCTGCAAGTTTAGGCGGATACTTTTGTGCAAAGCGTTGTTTAAGTTGTAACTCTTGTTCATCAGCGCTTTTGGTGTCAACTTCAGGCTCTTTACTGCAAAGAGTGGTAATAATACCCACTGACATTAATAACGCCATCACAAAGTAAGCGGTTTGCCATGATTCAAGATTGTAGCCATCATTGCCAGGGTCAACCCAAGCGGCAATGGTTAACGCCCCTGCTGTGGCGACAATCATTGCGCCGCGATAACCTACTTGATATGCCGCAGCTAAGGCTGCTTGCATTTTTTCTGGAGCAGATTCAATACGAAATGCATCAATGACAATGTCTTGGGTGGCTGAGGCTAAGGCGAGTAAGAAAGCGCAAATGGCAAGCCGCTCTAAATCCACTAAGGGATCGCTAAATGACATGCCGGCAATGGCGCCCACCAGACATAACTGCGCAAATAGCATCCAGCCACGGCGGCGGCCAAAAAATCGGGTAAAAATAGGCAAAGACATGCGGTCAACCAGTGGTGACCAGGCCCATTTGAAGGCGTAGGTGAGGGCTATCCAACTAAAGTAACCAATGGCGGCGCGGTCAACGCCAGCTTCTCTTAACCAAAAGCTTAAGGTTGAAAATACTAACATTAACGGCAGGCCAGCCGAGAACCCGAGTAACAATAAAATAACCACGCGCTTATGATAATAAACTGACAGCGCTTCTCGAGTTCGACTAAATAATTCTGACATAAGACAACAGATAAGAGGAGAATGGCTCTAGCTTAAGCGGGCTCGCTAGATGGTTCAAGTTATTATCAAGTTATTAATAGTACAGCAATTTGAGCTTGGTCAATAAACAAGGGTATTTGTAATACTCAGGTTTGTTAAACCATGAGTTTAAGCTCAACGCTGCTATGAGTGAGCATTGGTTATATTGATGATTCAAATAATAAAAAAGTAATTAGCATAGCGCTTATAACAAGCTGTGTTGTAACTAAAAAGACCCACTAAATAGTGGGTCTAATGCCAACACAACCTTGAGGTACTTCACCACCGCTATTAATGTAATCACAGCAATCGTGAACTTGTTGACGTAAATATTGATTACCGCGGATAACCATTGCTGGCCATTCATGAAAACAGTGCAATAAATGCCAAAATACTTTTTCAGTATCAGTTGGAGTCATAGTTTCAGGAGGGTTATCTAAGTCGACGGCTTGCCACTCTTCCAATACATCCCACATGTAGAGCTTGATTTCATGGTGATCTAGTTGGTTATCTAAGAAGGCTTTTCCATAATACGCCAGTTGAGGGGCTTTGGTTTCTATAAAATCATTGGGCGTCATCGTCTTTGGCGTTGTTATCTTAATTGGCATGAGAAGCGTCCTTATAATTCCATTTATTGACCAATAAGGTTTGTTACAAGATAGACTAAAGTATAGTTGGTTATCTTGAACATTCACTCGGATTTACAAAGTAAAATGAAATTCAGTATTTATGACTAGATAATCATCGCTAGGCATTGTAAAAAACTACAAAAAAGCGGCGTTAAATGTATATTTAACGCCGCTTTTTTAAATAATTGATGAATTTACGTAACGTAAATGAGTCACCTATAACCATGAAATTTATAAGGTTTATCGTTTCAGTAGTGTCGCTTTATTCAATTTCACTTCTTTAACGGGCACATCAGGCCAATTGAGTTGGGCATTATGGCCAGTTGGAACATATGACATGGCTTCCAGTACTGCCATTCCTTCTACGACTTCGCCAAATACCGCATAACCCCAACGGCGCTTGGAAGGATTGAGGTTTTTATTATCGCCTACATTGAAGTAAAACTGACGCGTGGCAGAGTGGGGGTCGTTATCGCGAGCCATAGCAATGGTGCCCATAGCATTGGATAAACCATTACCGGATTCATTAACGATAGGGTCTAGCGATGGAAGTTCTTCAAACTCCGAGGTTAATCCGCCACCTTGAACCACAAAATCGGCAATGACGCGATGAAAAATCGTATTGTCATAATCGCCTTTGACCACATAGGTCAAAAAATTATCCACAGTGAGTGGCGCACGGGTTCTATCTAGCTCAACCACGACCTTGCCCATGCTGGTATCAAACTCAACTTTTGGGTAAAGCGTATCGGGCTGAATATCCACGGCTGCTTGAGCAACCATGGTTGATAATGCAAGTACGCTGGCTAACATCCACTTAAGCATGGCTTCTTCCTGGGTTATTGTTGTAAGAAATGGTGCAGTTCAGCATCATTAATAATTTTGCTGGTCAGTTCATCGATGAGCTTATTCATATCCAGCTCAAGGGTGGCGTAATCTGGGCTAAATGGGCCCTTTAATAAACCTTTAGCGTTATATATCTTAGTAAATTCTTGGGTTTGATTTTTAGCGACCACATTGATGGTTAATGTCGTCTTTGCCTCAAAACCGAAAGTCGACTCGGTGACATCTGTCAGTAAATAATCTAATTGAAATTCAGCCGAATTGGTCGCTGCAGGGTCAACTTGATAGCCCGCCTTGGTCATGGCTTGCTTAAATACATTGTCCAGTTGCTGCCTGATAGGTTCACTTGGGCTAATTAATTCTGCTGCTTCACCTTCTTTATTAAAGCGAACAATAAAGTTAGCTTTGCGGACATCAATGGTGTTTACCGCAACAGTGGCATATTGGTCGATTTGATTCAGTGGTTGGGGGACACTGGGGTTAAGCGCAATATGGGTCGGGGTGTAACTGGCGCAAGCTGAAAGAAATAACGAGCTGCATAACAACAAAGGTAATGATTTCATGTCACAAAACGGTAAAAAATGATGGCCTCAGAATAACAGATTTTTACTGCCTTGCCAGCCCAATAACCTGAGTTAATCAGTTTCACTGGTTCATTTATTAGTCTGGATTATTTCGCCATGATGATGAGAGATTAGTGGTGATATCCCATGGTAACAAACCATTGACTTTAGCCCTGAAAGTATAGAGGTTAGAGTCTAATCATATTATTCATTGGATGCTAAATGGCTTTACATCATCGACAACCCACTTCGGCATTAGCGCCAGAATCGTTAATTAAAAATGACGGCCAACCTATATATGGGCATTTTGATGGCATTGTCGCAGATCTTGGTGTTAAGCAATTTAGTTACTTTACTGACATGGATAAGCCCAGTTCATGGTTTGCAAAACATGTCGATTTTAAGCAATTTCAATTTATTAATATTACTACCCCTCGTTATATCATTGGGGTGGCTATTGCCGATATTCGCTATGTTGGCAGCAGTTTTTGTTACCTCTATGACATAGAAAAAAATCGCTTAACACAGACGCAAACCTTAAAACCGTTAGCGCTGGGTATGTCACTGTCTCAGTCACCTAAAAATGGTCAGTCGCGCATTAAGCATCGCCAATCTCAGATTGAATTTGTTATTAAAGACGGTGTCTGGCAGTTATATATCGCCGCAGACAATATTCAGGCTGAGCTTACATTAACAGCGCCCATGTTAAGTTTGCCGATGAGTTTATGCACGCCAACCGGCTATAACGGTTGGACCTATACCCAAAAACACAATGGTTTAAAAGTATCAGGCAGTTTAACGGTCAATGATGAACCGCAGCCGCTGAATCAGGCTTTAGCGAGTTATGATTTTTCTGCCGGATACATGCGCCGAGAAACCAGCTGGCGCTGGGCGTCAATTAATACTCAAGTAGAGTCTGGTGTGTTGGGGCTTAACTTAGCCGCGGGCGTTAATGAAACAGGCGCCACCGAGAACGTGTTATGGATTAATGGTGAACGCCATTTTATGCCCGCGGTAAGGTTTGAGTTTAATCGCCAGCGCAGTGACGATGATTGGTACATCACCGGGGGCGACAACCAAATTGATTTAAGCTTTCGCGCATTAAAGTGTCGCAGTGAGAAGATTAACCTTGGGTTTCTTAAAAGTAATTTCAGGCAGTATATTGGTTATTTTAGTGGCCAGATAACCGACAATAATGGCCGAGTGCATCAGTTACAAAATCAACTTGGATTAACCGAAGATCATTTTGCAAAGTGGTAATGAACCTAAGCCTGTTAGCGCCAATGGGTTAATGCATTTATAAATAGATTCATAAAATACAATAATAAAAAATAAAGAAGGTTTTCAATGGATTTGAATACACTGATCACTCACCCCGAGATCTTGCTACTGGTGCTGGCGCCGCTATTTTTCCTGTGCATTTTACTGGAGTGGTATCTAGGCACTAGAGCCAATAAGTTACCCGAATCAGCCAAGTACGCCCCTATGGAAGTTGCGTGTAATTTTTGCCTTGCCGCAATGCATCAACTAACTGACATTTTAGCCGGATTATTTATCGCAAAATTATACCTGATGGTATTTGATTGGAAGCTACTTGATATTCAAATGGGAATTGGCAGTTTTATTGCGTTGATGATCGCCCAAGATTTCTGTTATTACTGGTTTCACCGCGCAAGCCACCGTGTGCGCTGGATGTGGGCGGCTCATGTTGTTCACCATAGCTCTGAAAATATGAATTTCAGCACTGCTTTTAGGCAGAGTTTGATGTACCCCTTAGCGGGAATGTGGCTGTTTTGGCTGCCATTGGTGGTGATTGGGTTTGACCCCAATTGGGTGGTATTTGTAGTACTGCTTAATTTGGGGTTACAGTTTTTTGTGCATACCCAAGCGATTAAATCTCTTGGCCCGCTTGAGCTTATTTTTAATACGCCGTCACATCATCGGGTGCACCATGGCCGTAACCCACAATATATTGATAAAAATTATGCAGGCGTGCTGATCATTTGGGATAAGTTATTTAACACCTTTGAGCCTGAAAATGACACGGTGATTTATGGTATTACCAAGCCGGTTAATAGTTTTAATCCTATAATCGTGAGCTTTGCTGAGTGGCGAGACATGTTTAAGGAAGTGACTATGGCGGGGTTAACATTAAAGCAAAGATTAGCGGTGTTATTGTCGCCGCCGGCTCAAGTTGATGCTAAGCCCAATAGTCATACTGAAAACCTTAACCATCTTGAGGAAGAGCAGAGCCAGACTCGATAATGATGACGGATTTTTAAAGAAAGGTTTAACCTACTTAACAGATACTCGGAAGGGGTTGAGTACATGAAAAGTAGGTCTCACCAAATAAAAAAGGGCTATTTGGGTTCAGCCCCAGCGATAATTAACTAGTCACTTTATGTTTGCTCAGAACATAAGGTTTATTGCTAGATAATGTAATGCTAAATCGTTGTTAATCTATCTTGAGCTGAGGCTATTTGCTTTTGGGGCTAACAGGCTCAATTCTGGGGATCAATATCCACACCGCAGCAATGGCAATGAGAGCTAAAGATGCACCAATAACAAATGCTGGCGTGTAGTTACCGTCAGCCGTTAAATAGGGCACTAATGCTGTTAACCCTAATGCCCCTAGCTTGGCAGCCATTCCTGAAACCCCTGCTAGTGTACCCACAGCTTTTTTCCCAAATAAATCACTGGGCAGTGTTTGTACATTACCAATAGCCGTTTGAAAGCCGAACAAGATCACCGCCATGATCATTACCGCGGTCGTTGGCCCACCTGGGTTTGCCATAGATAAAAGCGATGGCAACATAATCAAACAACCTAAGGTAATCGTCAGCTTACGGGTTTTATTGGTATCCCAACCTGCTTTTAAACGGTTTTGTGCCAGTAAGCCACCAAACCATGCCCCAAGCATTGCTCCCACATAAGGCACCCAGCCGTATATCCCAATAGACTTAACATCCATGGCGTACACTTCATTGAGGTAAATAGGGATCCAGAAAACAAACAACCACCAGATAGGATCGATTGCTGCAGACGCAATAATCACCCCCCAACTTTGCTTATGAGAAAGTAGCTCTGTGGTGGTCGGGTTATATTCTTTTGCATCAACTTCATCGTCAGCGTTAGTGCATTTCTGACCTGTTAAAATGTATTGTCGCTCCTCCTCGGTAATCCAAGGGTGAGACTTAGGCGGTGCTTTAACTAAGATAATCCAAGGGATTAACCATAACAAACCAACCAAACCAATGACAACGAAGACCATTTGCCAGCTAAAATAAACGGTCATATAAGCGATAAGTGGAATCGATATAATGCCGCCAATCGCAGCGCCTGAGTTAAAAATGCCTTGAGCTAAAGCACGCTCTTTTGTAGGAAACCAATCAGCATTACTTTTAGCTGCGCCTGGCCAGTTACCTGCCTCAGCCAGACCTAGAATTGCTCTAAAGATACTGAAACTCAGCATGCCCTGTGCGAATGCGTGCGCAGCTGTTGCAATAGACCACACCCCAATTGAGAGCACAAAGCCTAGTCGGGTACCAATCCAGTCAAATATTTTACCAAATATCGCCTGACCAAAGGCATAAGATAATATGAATACAATAGAAATATTGGCATAGATCTGTTTGCGCTCTAGTGCGGTTTCATTAGGAAATATATCTTCAACAATATCAGGCCAAAGCACGCTTAGCGCTGAACGGTCGATATAATTAATTACCGTAGCTAATGCGATGAGTAGAATCACCCACCAGCGTAAGTTTCTTATTTTCATTTTAGTCCCTCAATGAAATCTTCTCTTGCGGGACTAAAGGTATCAATTAAAATACCGCCTGTTGGGCAAGTGGCCCCATGGTCTGCATGAGGCGGGATCATACAGCTATCACCCGCTCTTAGAATTTTAGTGACGCCATCGATATTAAAGTGAAATTCACCTTCCACAACGTATGAAACTTGTGAGTGTCTGTGGGCATGATTGTAACCAATGGCTCCTTTCTCAAACCAAATTTTTACTGCCATTAGCTCTTGATTAAACCCAAGCATTTGACGCTTTAAACCGCCGCCAATGTCTTCAATTTCTGTTTCATTTCCAAATGAAAAATGTTCGCTCTGTTTCATTGTGACTCCTACTGCTTATTTTTAGTTATTGGTTTTTATGGATAAATTTAGGGTTTTCATAAAGCGCGCTAATGGTTGGTAGTAGCGTATGAGTAAATTGGTTATGACTGAGTTGAGTGACGGGGTCACCTGTGGTGTGTTCTATTTTGACTGCGGCACTGTCAGTAAATTGATTATTAGCCATATCGGTCACTTGCACGCCATGAAGGTATAAGCTGGCTTTGAAGGGATTACGTTTTCCAAGGCCAACCTGATTGATGTGATTATTCACAAATGTAAGGTGAGGGCCGAAGGTACTTTCGTCTTTACCGCCGCGATATAAATTAACCAGTGAGCCTTGAATATGCTCAAACTGATTGTTGTTTACTTGTACATACTCAGCGTTATAAATGCCTTTATCATCAGTCTCTTTATTGAGCCTTAAAATATCACCGCTGATATTGATAAAGTGATTATTGCTAATGACAATATTATTGGCAAAAGCTCGCGCACCTGAGTCAAAAAAGTGAAATGAAGGCTGGTTATCAAGTTGTTTGATTTCACTATTTAATAAGCTGAATCGATAATTGGTTAACATGCCGGAGCTGGTGGTTTTTACCACACTGTTTTCTGCAACATCGTTAGCTGCAATATCGTTACCTGCAATATTGGTACTATTTTTACCGCTAATGACTAAACCATCGAGCTTTAAACTGCCGTTATTTTGAATTTCAAATAGGCTGGATTGGCTAAAACTCAGTTTGGCTTGTTGCTTTACTCGTGCCTTGATGGTGAGCGGCTTATTGATAAGTAACACTTGTTCAAGCTGATATTCGCCGTTATTGAGTGCGATAACATCGCCAGCGCTTGCATGGTTAACGGCTTGCTTAAGCTCTTGCGCGGTTGAAACTGCGATTTGGTTACCTGAATCAAAGGCGATTTCTGGTTCTGTTTTCGGATACCAACTCACGCCAGTTGCGCTTTTTAAAGTGGGAGTGAGTGAGGTCGATATGCCATAGGTGCTTAAGGCGTTATTGCTTGGATATAACAGGCCATTTTCAGCCCGCACGAGTTTAATCGATTGCGCATCAATGCCTTGAGTAATGCTGTTATTGTTAAGCTTATTAGAAACGTTGTTAGTAAAGCTTATCCCTGAAATATCATCAAATATGGCGAATGGTGATAGTTGATTGCGATTAACTAACAGGTTTTTTGAAAACTTAGTTTCTAGCGGCGCAGCAGAGCGTTCAGCATCACTACCTGCAGCTAAATGAATATGGTTTACATCAATAAAACTGTTGTGATTAATATTGGCATTAACCACTTGGTGATAACGATTTAAAGGCGAGTTAGGTACGCCATTCATAATGGTGAAGCCACTGCCAAAGCGATAACCCGTTAAGCCTTCAAAGTAGTTGTTGGTGACGATTTGATCGCGATTGATCACCCGAACGCCGCCAGTGTGCTCTACGCCATTACCTAAAAATACATTGCTGCTTATTTGGTTAGCATTACCATGACGTAGGGTTAAGGTGCCGCGGGATGCAAAAAAGGTGTTGTTACGAATGGTGTTGTTGCCGGACTTAACGGAGATGATTTCTACTTCGCCATCACAGCGGTCAAAGTAGTTATTTTCGATGACAGTTTGCGATGCCGACATGGAATGATGGCTAGTGCCAATGCGGATTGTTTCACCGCCATTGGATCCCAAGGTTGGCCGAGGACCAAAGTAGTTATGATCAATCTGATGATTATTTTGCTGACTTAACGGCGATTTTAATCGCACCGTTAAGGTCACGCCTTTATTACGCTTACCCACTAAATGATTGTGGTCGAAGCGGTTATTTTTACCATACAGCGCCACCCACTGATCAGAATCAAATCGCTCTGGCTTATTGAAGTTGTCGATGACCACTTCAGATACTCGCGAATGATGAGCAAAATCATCATCACTGCTTCTAAAGGCAATCACTTCACGGCTTGGACTGTAGCCATTTTTAAATACTAAGCCGCTTACATGTAAATACTGGCCAGATAAACGCAAATTAGATTGGCCTGATAATATGACTTTGCCTTTGGTTTGCGCTGACAGTGTGATGGGGGCCGCTTTTGTGCCTTGACCGCTAAAGTTGATTTCAAAGTCTTGCCAAATACCGTCAGCCAAGATGATTTCATCACCTGCGACAATATTTTTTATTGTTTGGTTATATTCCACAGGCGTCTTCACTGTGTAAGTGGCTGCATTGAGCGATAAGAAAGGGCTTAATGCCGATAGACACAGCATAAGAGCAATATGTTTTAAGTTTTTATCCTTGCTAGGTAAATATTGATATTGCATTAGTACGCTCATTGTTATTTTTATACTGAGTTTTAGTGTTGTTTTAATCGTAAATAAACTCCTAGCTCAATAGTGGGGTAGGAGTGCCAATGCTAAGTTTCTAATGCGGATTAAAACTTAACTTTCGCGCCAAGGAAGTACTTAGGCTCTGAACGAGAGTAGTCAGAAACTGTGGTGTCATTACCACGAGTCATGATTTGTGGCTCGTCTAGCAGGTTTAGCGCTTTAAGTGATACAGATAAGTAATCAGAATCTTGCACATAACGGTTTGAACTATCTGGAAACGGCAAGTTATTAGGTTGGAAATACGATTCTCGGTACTTATAAAGTACTCTGAATGTTGCCCAATCACCTTCCCAATACACTGACGCAGATGCCACTTGTGGTGAGAAACCAAATAGATTTGCATCAGGCACAATATTTTGGCTGCCAGTTAAGCTTACTTAACCTTAATGCGTCGCTTATTTTATTAAGTTTCACGTTTATCTCCCCAGATAAAATATTGTATTTAAATGCGAACACAATCCTTTAAACATGATCTTTAAATACAACCTTTCGCTGCATAGAAACTAACCAATGGTCATGGTGCGTGTCAACCATTTTGTGTTACCAATATTAAATTGACTTTACTTTTTTGTTATTACCAATAACATTAAGGTAACAATGATTACTACTTGTATGATTGCTGAATTGCACTCTAAAGTGATAAATAGGCTTTGCGTTGAATGACTAAATCGATATGATGTAGGTTATGCAAATTGTTATTTTTTAGAATATTGAAGGACCAAACATGAAAAATAGACGTATGTTTTGGCGCATCGTAGAAGAGATTGAAGCGTCTATTACTCGCGGCGAATATGTACCTGGTAGTCGTTTACCTCCAGAAAGGGAGCTAGCTGAAAAGTTTGATGTTAGCCGTCCAACCATTCGTGAGGCGATTATTGCACTGGAAGTGCGAGAGAAAATTGAAGTTAAAACGGGTTCGGGTGTTTACGTCTTACAATCAGTCAATCAGTCCCAGCTAAAAAACAAAATAAACGCCTTTGAATTAACCCAGGCTAGAGCACTTGTTGAAGGTGAGATAGCGGCACTTGCTGCAAATACTATTACCGAAGAAGAATTGGTAGAGTTAAATAAGACGTTGGTTATGATGGAAAATAAGTCTTATGTAGAAGAAGCAGATCAAATGTTTCATAATATCATTGCTAGCTCCACTCGTAACGGTGCATTAATCAAAATGTTTGAAAGCTTGTGGGCACTGCGGGCATCAAGTCCAAAAATTATTGACGACTATGATAGCGTTTGTAGCAAAGACAACCAGAAGACCTTAGATGAACATACTGCCATTTATGAGGCTCTCGCCGCAGCAGATGCTTCAGAGGCGCGTGCAGCTATGCACAAACACTTTAATCGCTTGATTAATGTATTGTTTGATACTGTTGAGGCTAAATCACTTGAAGAAGTGAAACGTAAAAACAGTGAGAAGCGTGATTTATATTCAATTGATAACTTGGTTAACAGATTAAGTTAACCATCAATACACACTTTAAAGGACGCTAAGCGTCCTTTTTTTATGGTTGTAGAGAATTCTGTTTGTTTTTTTGTACAAAATCAGCGGCCAAAGCAAGGGCTGCGGTTAAAGGTTGTCTTTTTTACTCTTATCGCTAATTCAAATCGCTAATTCAAATCACTAATTTAATGACTTAAGCCGAGTTGGTCTAGAGTCTAACCCTGGTGATATTTTACCTTATCAATTAACAAGGATTGTCAGTTTATTGGACATTATATTAAACCTTCGGGAAAAGCTTTTATTGATTTACAGTGAAAAAGTGATGATAGGTGCTTAAAAAGCATGTAATTACCTTGCTATCTTAAAAGTTTTTTTATTACTAAATTGTAACAAATTTTCTGAGAATGATATTTGTTTGTATTTTTGGCGTTGGTTACGAAGATCATCTAGCTGGTCTATTGGTATACCAATTTTTTCTGTTGTTATTACCAATTCAATTGCCTTATCTAAGCTTTTATTTAGGGGCTGGTGGCAGCTTATTAGCTTGAATAATAGCGTCTCGGGTTAGTTAATAGCGTTATAATTTGCTATAGGGTGTCATATCAATATCGATTTATTAGGCGCTTTATTTTATAGCCAGTCTTCGATCATTAGCCGTTATGGTAAGCTCGATTGTTACAGCTGGTAATAAACTTACATGAGTAACAACTTAAGTGGTAATGCTCGTCTTGGCGGTTAACTGTTTTGACTCGGCCGAGTAAAGTATCTGTGGGGGAGAAGTATTGAAACTAGGGCCTGATATGACTAACACAGATTAGCGGCACAGATTAACTGCACTGATTAGCCAGAATTAGTCGTTTAACTGTTAGCGCGATTAAGCCTTTAAGTTAAAGGCTTAATCGAAGCTTGAACAAAGGTTGAGTCTGGCAGGGTTTACTTAATTGCTTGTAAAATAACAAACTTACCATTTGACGCCACAGTGTTGCAGTTTTTAAATAAACGCTTCAATTTTACATGGTAAGCCAAATGCCGATTGCCCACGACTTGTAACATGCCGCCAGGGGCTAAACGTTTACGGGCATCAACAAACATCTGCCATGCAATGTGATCGGTTATTGCTTCCCCCTGGTGAAAAGGAGGGTTACACAACACCAAATCAGCCACCATTTCAGCATCTAAGTGGGTTAAACAATCATCCCAATGAAACTGCGCTTTTTCACGAGCAAAGCCATTTGCTTGCCAATTGTGACGACTCGATGCAACGGCCATTTCTGAGTCGTCTACAAAGTGGATAGTTGCTTGCGGGTAAAGTTGTCCGGCTCGCAGGCCTAAAATACCATTACCACAACCAAGATCTATAACGGTATTAAACTCACCTTCTGGCAAGTTATCTAGCATGATACGAGCACCAATATCGAGCTTGTTAGCGGCAAATACATTGCTTAAGTTACTGATGTTAAGTGATAACTCATCAACAGGCCAGTTGACAGCTTGTGGAAGTTGGCGTTTATTACCGTCAGCAATACAAGTGATTACGCGGGTTTTCTTCCAAGTTAAGCTAGCATTAGCAGCGCCTAAATTTTTCTCAATGACGGCTAAAATCGCTTTATTGATGGTTTTTGCTTTAGCGCCAATGAGTACCTGAGTACCTTTTGGTAAAACCTGAGATAAGCGCTGCAATTGATGAGCAAAATAACTGAGGTTTTTTGGCAGCTTCATTAACACTAGCTGCAAGGTGTCAGGTAATAGCTCACGGCTATGAAAACGCTGGATATTATCTGATGGCAGTTGATTGGCTGCTAAGTTTAACTCAGCCCCCAGTAAACTGGTTTTCGCGTCGGTTTCCACAAATAAAGGCCAGCTTGGCTCAATCGCAACAAGGCCGCATTGCAGCGCCCCAAAATTATCATTAATGATGGCGGTATTAACTGGGCTCGTGTTTGACTGAATCTGGCTTGACTCAATAATATGTTTTATCAGGTGTTCATCGGCGGCATCCCAAGCTTGCAGGTTGGACTCTTGCTGCTTTGGATAGCGAAAAAGTGTTAACTCAATTCCTTCACATGAGAATTGGTTTGCCGTCATTATAATTACCTGTCATCAACATCATCAAAATAGCCGATAATTATCGCAGATAAGCGTTTATTGTGCGAGAGGAACTCAGGGCTTATCTGCAGTTAATCGCCCCGTTTAATCGCCATATCTAAAATGATGACGCCTTACACCCAAATTGCCCTGTGGCGTATTTGTTCGACATAGGCTGATAAGGTTTGCAGCGCCAAGGTGACTGATGCTAGATTACATAGGCAATAGATTAAGCTCAACGCGCTAATAACATTAACATTTACAAAGGAATTGTATGAAAGGTGCAGGTGGAACGTCAGGTGGAATTGGGTCATTTTTTATTGGTTTGATTATGATGTGCGGTGGTTTTTATATGCTACTGAATGCCATTAAAATCACCAGTTCATTTGGTATGGGGCATAGTCTATACAGAATGGGCGGTATGAACCTGACCAGTGGCATGATCATGATCCCATTTATGTTTGGAGTAGGTTTGATGTTTTACAATGCCAAAAATATTTTTGGCTGGATCCTAACCTTTGGCTCACTGGTTGCGCTTATCTTCGGCGTGATTAGCTCAATTAATTTTCGCTTTACCCAAATGAGCGCGTTCGAATTAATTGTTATCTTAGTGCTGAGTGTTGGCGGCTTAGGGATATTTTTACGCTCACTGAAAACCATCGACAGTAACAGCTTGAGCTAATCTACTGTTTTGTTTTACTGCAAGCAATAGTAAAACCCTGCACCATTTTGCAACAATGCTGAGTTCAATAATTGGCTCAGTATTGTCAATGCTATATTTATCTTCATCTGCTTGATTGTTTATTGGTACTATTTGGCTACTTAGTTTTTATTGGTATCTATTTTGACTACTGACTCGCCTTCACAGCCACTTGAACAAAAGCCATCGTCTAAACAAGCATTTCCAGTATTGCCGTGGATTATGACATTTCTTAAGCCTTATCGAATGAGAGTGGTAGCGGCAATTATCTTTTTATTTATCGGCTCATTTGCTTGGTTATCACTAGGCCAAGGAGTGAAGATGATGGTCGATGAAGGCTTTGTGGCTGATAACGCTGGCCGGCTCAATGAAATCGTCTTGTTTATATTAGTGATAACCGCAGTAAGTGGCACGGCGGTCTTTTGTCGCTTTTACTTAATGACTTGGCTAGGTGAGCGGGTTATCGCTGATATTCGCTTGAAAGTATATAACCATTTATTGTCATTATCGCCGGCATTTTTTGCCGAGCAGCGCACTGGTGAAGTGATTTCACGCTTTACCGCTGACAGCACGTTATTGCAAAGTGTGGTGGGCAGTAGTTTGTCGATGGCGTTTCGCTCAAGTGTTACCGTGCTCGGCGCTATAGTGATGATGGCGCTGACCAGTATTAAGTTAACGGGCTTAGTGTTACTGGCTGTGCCTATGGTGTTTGTTCCGGTTATTTTTCTTGGTAAAAAAGTGCGTCAGTATTCACGTACCAGCCAAGATAAAGTGGGCGATCTGGGGGCGTATATCGATGAAACCCTCCATGAAATTCATACCGTGCAAGCCTACGGCCATGAAAGTAAAGATCGCTACGTGTTCAATGAGCAAGTTGAAGCTGTGATGACCGCGGCTAAAAGCCGTATTCTCTATCGCTCTATTTTAATATCTTCAGTAATGTTTTTAAGTATTGCCGCTATTGCCTTGGTGCTGTGGGTTGGGGCGCAAGATGTGATGGCGCAAAATATTACCGCTGGTGAATTATCCGCCTTTATGTTTTATGCGGTAATGGCAGCAGGTGCAGTGGCCACCATTAGTGAAGTGTTCAGTGAAATTCAGCGCGCCTCAGGCGCTGCAGAGCGATTAGTTGAGTTAGTGAACACTCCTATTGATTTACCACAAGTTACAACGCCTCAGATGCTACCTGATGAGGTTAAAGGCCAACTGAGTCTAGAGCAGTTACGTTTTGCTTACCCTAGTGTTGCCGATGATGTCATTAAAGGCATTGATTTACAGATTAAGGCGGGTGAAAGAGTTGCGTTGGTAGGAGAAAGCGGCGCCGGTAAAAGTACCTTATTTGAATTGCTGCTACGTTTTTATCAACCTCGCTCAGGCGCTGTTAAGTTAGATGGATTTGATATCTCGCAGTTGAGCTTAAACCAATTACGCGAGCAGTATGCATTAGTGCCACAAGACTCAGTTATTTTCGCCACTAACGTACTTGAAAATGTTCGCTATGGCCGGGTTGATGCCAGCGAAGATGAGGTTATTAACGCTTGTAAAACAGCTAAAGCTGATGAATTTATTAATGAGTTACCTGACGGCTATCATACCTATTTAGGTGAGAGAGGCGTTAAGCTCTCAGGTGGTCAAAAACAGCGTATCGCCATTGCCAGAGCCATATTGGCAGACAGACCAATTTTATTATTAGATGAAGCCACCAGTGCATTAGATGCGGTGAGTGAAGTGTATGTAAAACAAGGTTTGGATAACCTGATGCAGGGCAGAACCACCTTGATTATTGCCCATCGGTTGGCCACAGTGATTAATGCCGACAGAATTGTGGTATTGGAAAAGGGTCAAGTGGTTGCTATTGGTACGCACAAAGAACTTATGCAAACTAGCGATATATATAATCAGTTTGCCAGTTTACAGCTATTGACAGATATAGACCCTGATAAATAACCGGCTTATTTAAGCGCTACTAGTGATAAAAAATGCCTTCAATATTGAAGGCATTTTGGTGTTGTTACATATATTTTTATTGTTAAGTTAGCTGCTGCGCAGCGCTATTTTCTTAACTCACGTCGTAAGATTTTTCCTACCGTGCTTTTAGGCAACTGTTCGGTAAACTCAATAATGCGTGGGATTTTATAGGCGGTTAATTGGCTGCGACAGTAATCTGAGAGCTGTTGTTTAGTTTGCGCTTCATCAACAGATGCTTCTTTTAATACGATCACTGCTTTAACGGCTTCACCGGATTTTTCATCTTCGACACCTACTACCGCGCACTCAAGCACTAATTCGTTTTGGGATAAAATATCTTCCACTTCATTGGGATAAACATTAAAACCTGAAACGATAATCATGTCTTTTTTACGATCAACTATTTTGTGAAAACCATCTTCAGTAGCGACTGCAATATCGCCGGTTTTAAAATAACCGTTACGGGTCATGACTTTGGCGGTTTCTTCAGGCTTTTGCCAATAGCCTTGCATCACTTGTGGGCCTTTAACTGCAAGTTCGCCAGCTTCACCTAATGGCACTTCTTCATCGTTTATATCTAATATTTTAACCTCGGTGGCCAATACAGGTTTACCAATAGTGCCTAACTTTTGGTAACCCGGCGCATTTAAGCTCACTACCGGGGCGGTTTCTGATAAGCCATAACCCTCAGATATCAAACTGCCAGTAGTTTTTTGCCAAATATTTGCCGCAGCACTTGTCAGTGCTGTGCCGCCAGAGAGCGTAATGGTTAACTTACTAAAATCCAATGCTTGAAATTCTGGTTGGTGGCATAGGCCAACAAATAAAGTATTAAGCCCTGCAAAGCCAGTAAACGGATAACTGGCCATAGTCTTTATTAAGCCTGCAATATCGCGTGGGTTAGGGATTAGCACTGAGCAGCTGCCAGATTCAAAATACAGGACTAAATTCACCATAAAGGCATAGATATGATAAATCGGTAACGGCGCGACAAAAATGTCCTTGCCTTCAGTCATAGTGCTGGCAATACGCGATTTTACTTGGCCTGAGTTAGCCAACATATTGCGATGACTTAGCATGGCACCTTTTGATAAGCCCGTGGTGCCGCCAGTGTATTGCAGCGCGGCTAGATCTTCTTGCTGAGGTTTGTAAGGACTAAAGCTTGATTGTTCACCTAAGGCGAGCATGTGGTTAAATTCGACTTTTGCAAAAGGGGTGTCGGCTTGAGGCTGAGGATTAATTAAATCCAGTGCATGGGTGCTGATGACTAATTCAATATCAGTTTTCGCAACTACATTATTTAATGTGGGTAATAAGTCAGATAACACCACCAAGGCTTTTGCGCCGGAATCATTAAACTGATGGATTAGCTCACGTTCAGTATACAGCGGGTTAGTGTTGACTATGATTAGCCCCGCACGAATTGCACCGTATGCGGCAATCACAAATTGAGTGATATTTGGCAACTGAATCGCGATGCGATCCCCAGGTTTTAGCTGACTATGGTTTTGCATGTAGGCGGCAAACTGACGTGAAGCAAGTTCGAGTTCTTTAAAGGTGGTTTGTTTCCCCAAACAAGCATAAGCCACATTATCCCCATAACGTTGGCAAGTTTGTTCGATCAAATCTACCAATGAATCATATTGCTGTAGATTGAGTTCTTTATCTGCGTCATACCCCATGCTTATCCCCTTTGTTGTTTTTTTGCTGCATTTCAAACAGGCGTTTAGATTAGAGTGGTTTTAGTTAACAGGTCAACAACATTCTATAGCTTTGTAAAATTATAGTATTAAAAAGTATGGAGTTTTTGCTCTATAATGGCTGATGGTTAGCATTATCTATTCGTTCAGTTTTGATGGTTTTTTGAACTAGAAAGGTGTTCTTGAGCCTCATGGTTAATTGGTTTGTAAGTATAAAGTCAGCGTTATCAACTGCCTTGCTATTCATTTAGTTAGTGTTTTAGTCTTTTACTCTGTTATTACCTCGAAATGCGTAGATTGTTTTGAGAGGTAATCGAAATTGTTCGCAATTAGCTTGCATTTGTTATGGAAATGTAACTGAGATGATGTATTTCATTTTGGGAGAGACGATTTTTAATCATATGTTTATGAATAAAAATGAGTCACAAGCAAAAATATAATAAATAAAGAGACCACATGATGACCAATCTAAAGAAAACAACCAAGTTTGGCTTTAGCTCATTAAGCCTCGCAATTACAGTAGCATTGACTGGTTCAGTCATGTCTACTCAAGTCGCAGCTGCGGAAGAAGTTGCAGACAATGTAGAAAAAATTGCTGTTGTAGGTAGCCGCGCTGCACCTCGTTCAGTGGGTGAGTCCCCTGTACCTATCGATATCATTAGCGCTGATGATTTAAGGAAGAATGGCTCTACCGACATGATTGATATGTTGGTCACCTCAGTACCATCATTTAACTCGCGCGCTCAGCCGATTAGTGATGCTGCAACCCTTGTACGCCCAGTCAATTTACGTGGATTGCCTTCAGACAGTACTTTAATCCTTGTTAATGGTAAGCGACGTCATCGTGCTTCTGTCATTGCATTCCAAGGAGGTGGCATAAATGATGGTGCTCAAGGGCCTGACATTTCGGTGATTCCAAGTATTGCGTTAAAGCAAGTTGAAGTGCTGCGTGATGGTGCCGCGGCGCAATATGGTTCTGATGCCATTGCAGGTGTAATGAACTTCCAATTAAAAGATAGCGCTGAAGGTGGCTCTGTCTCTGTTTCTCACGGTGAATATTATGAAGGCGATGGTGCAACGACAACCGTGGATGGCAACATCGGATTGCCGTTAACAGATGCTGGCTTCGTTAATATTAGTGCGCAATACAAAACTGCTGATGCAACCAGTCGCAGTGTACAGCGCCCTGATGCTGCGGGTTTAATTGCGGGAGGAAACACATTCGTTAATGATCCTGCCCAAATATGGGGTAACCCAGAAATTAAAGATGATTACACTGTATTTGCGAATCTTGGCTTTGACTTTAATGACAAGCACAGCCTTTATGCATTTGGTAACGTATCGTCAAGAGATGCTGTGGGTGGCTTCTATTACCGTAACCCCCATAACCGTGGCAATGTTTACTCCCTTGATGGCGGCGAAACCTTGCTAGTGGGGGCAGTAAATGGCGATCCATCAACATGTGATGTTGTGCCTGCAAATGTACCTAATGTACTTGATACCCCTGAATATGCAGCAATGGTTGCAGATCCTAACTGTTTCTCAATGAACCAAGTGCGCCCAGGTGGTTATACCCCTCAATTTGCTGGGACCATTGAAGATATGTCTTTCTTCTTAGGTTTTGAAGGCGAATTTGGTGAGTGGGCTTATGATGCCAGTGCAGGTACCGGTGCCAACAAAGCAAGTTTTAGCTTAAGGAACTCGCTTAACCCTTCTTTAGGTTTAGCGGCTAACCCTGAAGATACTCAAACTGATTTTGATACCGGTGCTTACGAGCAAGTTGAAACCACAGTCAACCTCGACTTCTCGCGTTATTTCACCATTGGCTCAATTGAAGATATTAGCTTTGCAACGGGTTTTGAGTGGCGTGAAGAGTCATTTGAAATTACTCAAGGTGAAGAAGCTTCTTGGTTAGCTGGCCCATACGCAGATCAAGGTTTCAATATTGGTTCCCATGGCTTTAAAGGTTTTGGTCCTGAAGCTGCGGGTAAAAACTCTCGAACCAATATTGGTATTTATGCCGATGTTGAAGCGTATTTAACTGATGATTGGTTATTGGGTTTAGCGCTGCGTTATGAGGACTTTTCTACTTTCGGCGATACCTTAAATTATAAGATTTCAACCCAATACTCAGTGAATGATTACTTGTCAATTCGTGGCTCACACAGCACTGGGTTTAGAGCACCAACAGTCGGTCAAGAGAATGTGGTTAACACTCAAACCTCGATTGTAAACGGTGATTTGATCCAGACATTTATTGCTCCACCAACGGATCCATTAGCGGCATTTTATGGTGGTGAAGTTTTAGAACCGGAAGAATCCATCAGCTATGCGTTAGGTACGGTATTTGAGTATGAAGACTTTTTCTTAACGGTTGATTACTACAATATTGAAGTGACAGGTCGTCTGGCGCAGTCAAGTCAAATTGAAGTACAAGCGGATGATTATGATGCGTTAAGAGCGGCGGGAGTAGAGTTTCCTGAGTTAATTTCGGCGGTTACTTATTATACCAATGACTTTGATACTACAACTCAAGGTATTGATATTGTGGGTTCGTATGAAACAGAGCTGATGTCTGGTGACTCAATGTTCAGTCTTGCCTATGGCTGGACGGATACAAACGTTGATAAGTTTGATCCAGATACTACTGACGAAGGTAAAGTGCGTCGTTTAGAAGATGGTATTCCTGCTCATCGTGCGACCTTAACGTGGAATCAAACCTGGGACGATTTAAACGTATCGTTACGTGGTAATTACTTTGGTGAATACTATGCAACCCATGCTGATGATACGTCTGATTGGGGTTCTGAAACGGCAGATTCTGCTTTCACTGTTGACCTTGAAGTGAGTTATACGGTAGTTGATGCATTAACTATTTCAGTGGGTGCGAATAATATCTTCGACCAAGAAGCTCAAAAGCTTAAAGACGGTACTTTAGGTGCTCTAGGTGCAGTTTACTATGAAAGTGGTCCATTCGATTATAACGGTGGCTTCTACTACGGTAAGTTAACTTACAGCTTTTAAGCGTTTAACTTGAACAAGAAAGACTGCATCTGCAGTCTTTTTTTTGCGATAAATTTATTGAGTTGAACTTGCTAAACACTAATCGAATCAGTTAACCGCATCTAAAGTATCAAACAATGATTCAATGGTGAGCACTGTTGGCAGCTTAACCCCTTGTGGGTACTTAGGGCCGTAAACTTTATTGAATGGCGTACCCATGCCGCCTTCATTGGTTACATAGGTTTCGATAAGTGCATTAGGTTCAGTCCAATTGCCTTGCATTAAAATGATATTATCTGCAGTAAGTACATTAACGACTTTTTCTCTATGGGTGACATTGGCTTGGTTGGTTCGACAAGGCAAGCACCAGTCCGCGTATACATCCACAAATACAGTATAGCCTTGCTCAACTAAAGGCGCTATTTGGCTTGGGTTAAGCGTTTGCCACTGCAAGCGTTTATAAGCATTGTAATCTTCATCTTTTTGTAAAAAAGCATACACCCCGCCAAAACATAAGGTCATAAAACTAAGTAACACGATGATCGCAGTAGGAATATTATTCCCTTTTATTTTTAGGATAATCAGTAAACCGATACCGGTTAGTAGTAATCCAAGTAATATTGGCAGCAATAAGGCCATAGGATGTGTTCTCAGTTAATTATGCAGAAGATATAGGCGACTATATCAAGTTTTACTTAATTTGAGGTTAAACCCATGTTGTCAGTGGTCATTCATGGTAACGTTACGCCTTTATTAAACTGCAGATAATTAAATGAATATAATCATCTGTATTTAATTGTAAGAATATTCACTCATTAATGATTTGGGAAATAAAATGGCGTTTAGTACGTGGTTAGGTCTATTGGCTATCTGTTGTTTAGGAGCCATGTCTCCAGGTCCTAGTTTAGCTATGGTGTTAAAACATACTTTATCTGGTGGGCGATTACATGGTGTTGTTTGTGCCTGGGCACATTCAATAGGTATTGGTGTTTATGCTTTGGTGACCATATTAGGGCTTGCAGTGGTGCTAGAAAAGTCGCCAATTGTGTTTAACGGTATTGCGATTCTGGGGGCGCTTTATTTGGCCTGGATGGGGTTTCAAGCACTAAACTCTAAAGGTGGTATGGAGCAAAAGCTACAAGCAGGAGTGCCAGCATCTTTACTTGAGGCTGCAAGAGACGGTTTAGCGATATCATTATTTAACCCAAAGATTTTATTATTCTTTTTAGCATTATTTAGTCAGTTTGTGCTTGCAGCTGAAACCATGGCAGGTCAAACCGTTATTGTGCTAACGCCCTTGGTTGTTGATGGGCTTTGGTACACCCTTATTGCCGTGGTGTTATCCCATGGGCCGATCTTAAATCGGTTACGAAACAAAGCGGCATTGATTGATAAGTTATCGGGTGTGGTACTTATCTTGCTGGCAGTTCGGGTGTTGATAAATCTATTTTAAATAGTATTTATTACAGATAGAGAGAACAAAAAAGCCATCTTGCGATGGCTTTTTTTGGTTAAAGCAGTTGTTAGTTCTTAAATACTTGTACTGAATCGTCTTTCTCTACAACGTCCTCTTCTGATGCCTGCTGGCTTCCTGGTGGGTTCTTTATATGGTCATTTAAGTTTTCACTTAACATTCCTTTGAACTCCTCAGAAAACCACTCTAAGGCATTATCTTTTTCAGCTTCTAAATTTGAAGACTTAATTGCAGCTTCAAATGCATTGTAACGTGCTGCAGCAAAGCGAAGGGCAGTACCGACTTTGCCAATATCGTTTTCTTGCTGGCTAAGTTGGTTTGCTAGCGCGATAAATTGATCAGCAATTTGGTACATTGTTGTTTCAGTTTTTTCTTCTGACATATTTTCCACTTTTTAGTACTGGTTTAATTGCAATTAGTTTACCCACTTTAAAACTTAAATTCAGGTAAAAAACCATTGAGTTTGCGGATTCGATCCAATTATTAAGCAATAACGTCATTTTAACTGTCTGGGTCAGAGTCAGTGATCACTTGACCATTTCGAGAGTCATAGTAAATAGATAAAGTCGTTAGAGAGTTATAAAAATAGCGACATTGATCAGGATTTATATAGGTGGCTTGGTAATCTGATACGTTTTCATCGGCAGTGGTGGAAACACTGGGGGCATCTTGTAGTACGGTTTCCCATACCGATATACAATCAGCGACGTTGTTTAGCCTTGGTGATGGCTCAAACGGAGGCCAGTTTTGTGCTGGATATCCCCACTCATTAATATCTAATTGGCCATCAGTACCGGCATTTTCAAATATTGGCAGATTATCAGCAGGGCCTGAATAGCCTAACGCAGCCCATTTTATATGCGCGAGGCTGATACCGGTTGCGAAGCTGCCGCCAGTGGCTTTTACATTTGCCACATGCGCATCTTGTTGAAGGTTGATAAACTTAGGCAAAGCGATGACGGCTAAAATAGCCAGTATAATAATGACGACAACCAGTTCAATAAGCGTAAACCCAGTTTGAGTTATTTTGAGCTTTTCAATTTGCATTTAGGCATCTTTAGTAATGTGTTGTTAAATAATTGTAGATTGGTTTAGGGGTTATAGGTAGGTATGAGATGAAATATGCGAATTGGCAGCAGCTGTTTAATGAGCAACAACAGCAAGGCTATTATCTTGAATTAATGAATTTTTTAGCGACAGAGCGCCAGCAAGGCAAGGTGATATACCCTCCAGAAAATGAGACCTTTGCAGCTTTTGATCTAACGCCATTGAAGCAGGTAAAAGTGGTTGTATTCGCATTATATTTACCAAAAATAAATTCAACTCAGTGGGTGAGTGAGTGAAATTGACCGCGCGCCGTGGTTTACAACGGTTT